>JAGVKP010000096.1 GCA_020050475.1 Candidatus Babeliales bacterium | reverse complement strand
TTGAGAAAACGACTGATGGGGTTAAAATTTCAAGTACGCTTAAGGTGACTGGCCCACTTTCATGGTTATGGACCAGGTTGGTAGTGCGAGATATTGCCAATACTATACCTGATCAAATTGATTCACTGATTAATTTTTTGAGGAAGAAAGACTGAGCTGCTCAGGAACAAGCATGATCCCAACTCTCGAACTTGCTTATAAACTCATAGCTGAGCAATTTCCGAAACTCAGTCATTTGCCAATAACGGATGTTGAGAGGCAGGGGCATGATAATCGTACCTATAGGCTTGGTAATGAGATGCTTATTCGTATGCCAACCGACGAAAGCTATGCTCTCAAAGTCCCCAAAGAACAAGCTTTACTACCACAATTGGCAAAAAAATTGAGCTTGAGTATCCCAATCCCCCTGCACATGGGAAAACCTTGTGCAGATTATCCTTATCCATTTTCTCTCTATAAATGGTTGCCGGGAAAGAGTATCAATCTCCTTGCATTGACCGAGCAGCAAAAAGAGGTGCTTGCTCTTGATCTGGTCGCTTTTTTACAGGAGTTACAAGCAATTGCCGATCTGGATGGGCCTAAGCCGGGTCAGCATAATTGGTGGCGCGGTGATCATGTAAGTGTATACGATCAAGGCGCACGTACTCAAATAGCAGAACTGTCTGATGTTATAGATGAGAAGGCAGCGGTGGCTTTATGGGATAAAGCATGTGCTACTAAATGGATCAAGACTCCCGTATGGATTCATGGGGATCTCGCTATTGGCAATATCTTGATGGATGACGGCAAACTTTCTGCCATTATTGATTTTGGTGGGGTTGCTATTGGTGATCCGGCTTGTGATTTGGTGATTGCTTGGACGTATTTATCAGGGAAATCACGTGAGATTTTTATCAGAAAAATGGCTTTAGATGAAGATACCTGGCTTCGCGCAAAAGCCTGGGTATTGTGGAAGGCAACTTTTGAACTGTGTCAGATAGCAGATAAAAAAAGTGCGGTCGCTCAGCTTCAGAAAAAGATTATTGATACGGTTATTAAAGGTTAATGCGTTTGCTCTTTCTAGGCGATGCGTAACTCTTGTATGATGCGTACATGAGATATATCAAGAGCAAGGCATCTTATGGTGATCAAAAAAATTCTTGTGCATCTCTAGTGGAATGATTGGCACTGGCATTGAGGGAGATGGAACATAACACACAATACGACCATTATTTATCTCACCGGTAAGCCGGGCGTGGGTAAATATACTATAGCGAATGAATTAGCTAAAAAGTGCGGATTTATAGTGTGTGATAATCAGCTCATTAATAATCCTATTTTTGAGCTCCTTCAGTATGACGGCTATGCCAAAATACCTGACTTTGCTTGGGAAGCGATTGAGCGCATACGAACAGAGATTTTCGATTTTCTGACCAAGATCTCTGAGAATAGTTATGTACTCACGAACTGTTTGGCTGATACTGAAAAAGATAGAGAGCTTTATAGAAAAGTTAAAAATATTGCTGAAAAACGAGGTTCATTATTTGTGCCGGTGCAAATTCGGGTTAACAAGCAAGAACATTTAACGCGACTGACAAGACCAGATAGAAGAAAAAGATGGAAATCTATTGATCCCCAAGATGCCGAAGATAATGGGCCTCTTATTGCCATTTCTCATCCTAACGCACTTGAAATTGATGCCAGCGCTCTAAGTAGTGAGGATGCAGCTCAAGCGATTATAAACCACATAAAATGTCTCTTGTCAGATACTTCCCCGAGCAAATCTGTCCGTGGGCATCGGTGACACACAACTGTTTATCCTGCATTTTTTAAATCTACAAGATTTCTTATCTCTGTTGCGGTCATTTCGGTAATCCAATTTTCCCCATGATTGACGGTTAGATTTGCAAGCTCTTTTTTGCTTTTTATCATTTCATCAATGCGTTCTTCAAAAGTACCTGTTGTAATGAAACGATGTACCATGACATTTCGTTTTTGACCGATACGATAAGCTCTATCGGTGGCTTGATTTTCAACAGCCGGATTCCACCATAAATCATAATGAATAACGTGATTAGCCGCAGTAAGATTTAATCCTGTGCCGCCAGCTTTGAGCGAAATAATAAGAAATTTTGTATGAGACATTGGATTTTGAAAATCAGTAACCATGCGATCTCGCGCTATTCGCGAGGCCCCTCCATGCAAAAATGGTATATTCATATTCATTTTTTCTCCAAGTAACTTGACAAGAATTTCCCCCATTTCTACATATTGGGTAAAAATAAGGCATTTTTCGCCAGTAGCATCGATTTCTGAGATGATCTCTTCAAGCATGATCATCTTACCTGATTGCTCAAGGGATAGACTTTTTTGTGTTTTGACAAATTGAGCGGGGTGATTACATACTTGCTTGAGCGAGTTAATTAATTGAAGTACCAATCCCTTACGCTTAATTCCTTCGGTGGCTTCTATTTTTTGTATGGAAGCATCCACAATCTTTTGATATAATGCTGTTTGCTCTGGAGTTAAAACGCAGTAACGATTGGCTTCTATTTTTTTTGGTAAATCTGCGATGATACTTTTATCGCTTTTTAAACGACGCAGTATAAATGGTGCTGTAATTTTCTTAAAGCGATTCATGCATTCTTCATTACGCTCTTTTTCTATAGGTGCGGCATAACGATCATTAAATTGCTTCAGGCTGCCAAGGTAGGGTTTGTTGGTAAAATCAAAAATGCTCCAATATTCGAGAAGTCTATTTTCAACTGGAGTGCCGCTCATAGCTATTTTATGTGCAGCATCTATAAATTTAATGGCTTTTGTTTGTTCTGTATACGGGTTTTTTATATTCTGAGCTTCATCAATTACGAGCAATAGCCATTTTCTTTTGTTTAATTCTTTTTTATCACTTCTGACCAGGCCATACGATGTAATCATGACATCGTATTCTTTTTGTAGTTCCCGCTGAGTTCCATGATATACGAAGGTAGTAATGTCGGGAGCAAATTTTTTAAATTCTTTATCCCAATTACTCAGAAGGCCTGTTGGACAAACAATCAGTACGCGTTGTTTTTTATTAAGCAATCCATGATTTTTTAAATGTAAAATTACCGTAATGATTTGGATGGTTTTTCCAAGTCCCATATCATCTGCTAATATGCTGCCAAATGATGAATTAATATTTTGCATAAGCCAATTAAACCCACGCTCTTGATAGGGGCGCAAATCTGCCTTAAGATTATGCGGGATCGGTAATTGTTCGTGCCGGTTAAAAGATTGACTGAATTTGGTCAGATTACTATCAAGGCTTACAACTGCTCCTTCAATCTCTTGAGCAAGTATGGCCTGCATTAAATCTTCTTGTTCTAAATGATACGGCAACTGTTCTATCTTCTTTAAAAGTTGTGCAATCTCTTTTTCATCTAGCAAGACATACCTATCCATGAGTCTGACAAGATTGCCTGAGTGCTTAAGTATTTTTTTAAACTCTTCAATAGATACAACTTGCTCGCCAATAGCAATTTGCCAATTAAACTCCAAAAGATTTTCGAGTGAGATAAAGCTTGATCTATCAGCACTGAGCTTTGATTTTGATTTGAGTGCTAAATTTAGTTTCGGTTTCAAAACTTTATGTAAAGATCTAGGTAAAACAATGACAATACCAATGGCTTCCAGTGCAGGGAGTATATGCGAAAATAACGGAGCAAAATCATCTATACTAAAGCGAGTGCTAGATGCATCTTGAATCATCGAATCAAATTTTGGTAAGTAACGGGCGATTAAAGAAAGATCTGATAAAATTTCAAGTCTTTTTTCTACTTTATCTGTTTGCAATGCTTTTTTGATACTAATCGGCAGCTTTGCATTATCCAGTAGGACTTGAGGTATAAGCTCAAATTCTCCGCTTACCTCTTCGATTGTTAGATAGAGTTTGTGAGGCCTTTGAGCGAGGTATAATTTTGATAGCCATTGATGAATCGAATGTGGTGTCTCTTTGTCTGCAAAGTTTTTAAAATTGAGCTTTTGCGCATAGAAAAATAGTTGAAATACATCTGATGAGCGACTATTTTTTAGATTTGTTGGAAGGTTATCGTAAATGAGGCCAGATAACATCCAAGAAACAGCTGTTTGTATTTGCTCTTGCGTAGATATTTTCTTTCCATTATAAACCACTAAATCTGCTGGACAACTATCGCATAATTGACGATAAATCTCTTTGACGTTTGAATCAAAGAGAGCAGGAATCCATCGTATCAATGTAGCTTCTTGGTTGATTTGCAAAATTTGCGGAATGATGGCAGCGCGCTCCAATAAAATAACTGCGTATTGATATAAGGTATGGAAAAATCTTATTTTTGGGCAAAATTTGTGGAGTAATGCGCTTGGTAGTTCGTCTAAAAAAGTAAGAAAGCCAAGTTTGCCCTTATCCTCTAGGCCAAAAATATTTGCTGAATCATCACCTATAAGCTGAATGGAATAGTTTTCGTGCACTTCTAAGTAACAATCATTAAATTTTTCTGGGTGGTGCCACTTTTCCAAAAAGAGCTCTTCAGGGGAGAACTTAGTTTTGGATTTACTTGTTGCAATGTTTATATAAACAGGGCTATTAAACTTTTTGTAGTTACGAGAGTGGGTTTGCCAATAGGTGTACATTGACGCCAAGATGTCTCGGAAGTTTTTATTATAAAAAGGTGGCGTATTTTCAAGTATCGTTACAATGCAATTTGATAGATTACAAATTTTAGATAAATCTATTGTCAGATCAGCAGTTTGCGGTTGAGCAGATACTTCAGAGGGTTTGAATATTTCTGCTACGGTCGTTATTTTCTGAATTTCTCTTATGCGTCCATCGCGATAGTCGGCAATTAAGTTAAGCAAATCGCAATTGTGTACTTCAAAAAGAGTGAACGGATTTTTATCAATTTGAGCACACAAAAGATAAATAACTGCGGCAATATGCTTACATGGCATTGCGCTATCAGGGCAATTACAACTTGCTTCAATTTCTCCCCAACTTGAGGGAAAAAGCTTAATTTTTCTTTCTTCCAGGCTGTTGATTATTTGATGAGGTAAACTTTTATTCAGTAATTGTGACAGAATAAGCGGAGAATCGGTGACAATTTTCTTTAATTTTTCTTGAGTAGTTTGATCAAACTCTTTGAAGCTGATTTTTACTTTGTAAGGCGACGGCATTGAACCGCGAACTCGAGCGGTGACAACATGACCGGAAATTTTAATATCATAGGCTCGTCCGGTATTTGCATACGTTCTTCCTCGTTCCAAACGATTTTCATAATCAATACCGTTAAAAGTTTCGAGCCATTTTTGGCCCCACCACGTTCTTCCATAAGAAGTTGCCATATATACCACGCCATCGGATCTGGGGTAGAGATTTTGAGTAGATTGCGAAAATAAAACAAGAGCACTTTAATTTTATTAAAGCAAAAGAAAAGCACGCAAGAGGAGCGTAGCAGAAACTAATGAAGTATCAAGCAAGAACTTCTAGGCGATGCGTAACTCTTGTATGATACTTACATGAGATAGAGTAAAGGAGTAAGTAGTGGTTACGCATTTTGTTTATCTGATAGTTCTATTTGGTATTTTATCGCTAAGTTCAGATTTTTTTATTCGTAAAATACGGTTAATAGCCAGCAGGGTGAAGCTCCCGCTTTATTTTCTTGGATTAATGCTTGGTTTTTTTACGACGTTACCGGAATTTTTTATTGGAATCAATGCATTGACTGATGACCTTGCGCCACTGATTATTGGTAACCTTTTTGGTGGTATTGTTGTTCTTATTGGTCTTTTGCTTGGCTGTAATCTTATAATGAGCTCTCAGCAATCTGATCTGGTTGCTAATCGAAATGTCTTAATTGAAAACGCTCTCATTGTTTTTGCACTGTTGCTTGGGTTACGTGGAAAATTTGGTTTTCTTGAAGGTTGTTTTTTAACCATACTGTGCTTGGCAGCATTGCGCAAATTGTATCACCATCATCCGGGGCAGGAGGCGTATATTATTACCGCGAAAGATGGCCCGGTGCTTTTTAAAAATGCTTTTGGTGCTGTAGCTGCGATGGCGGTTATTATAATAAGTTCTCATTTGACCGTTTCTTTATCAGAACAGCTTCTGACAAGTTTTCAATTGACGCCGCTGATGGTAGGGGTGCTTCTTTTTGCTTTTGGCACCAATTTGCCAGAACTGGTACTCATGATTAGCTCGTGGCTGAGAAATACGGTAGAGCTTTCAATTGGGCACATTATGAGCTCAGCATTTTCAAATATTGTGGCGCTGGGTCTTTTGGCCATCATAAGCCCTATCAACTTTCCGATAGACAAGCATTATTATGTATTGCTCGTAACTATCCTAACACTTCTTTTTATTGTGAGTCTGCACTCTTTTGGTATCATTAAAAAAAGCCGTGTGGCCGGGGCTTTGCTGATTTTTGTTTTTATTGGCTATGTGGCAACATTTTTACTCTAACGTGACCATAAAAAATGAATAAGACTTACTCAATTATGCTGCCAACGCCGCTTGGAGCGATGGAGGCTCTATTTGTTGATGATGCGCTCGTGCGACTGCAGTTTACTCAAGAAAAGCATGTGCCATCGCGCACCAATCCGATACCGAGATCAATGCAATCGCTCGCCGATCTTTTAAGGGCAGAATTGCACGCCTATTTTAGTGGGACATTGCGACAGTTTTCTGTTCCGTTGCGTTTGCAAGGAACGCGTTTTCAGCGCAAAGCATGGCAAGCTTTGCATACGATACCGTACGGCCATACGATAAGTTATAGCGATCAAGCATCACGCTGTGCGACCACAAAGGCGGTGCGCGCTGTTGCGCAAGCAAACGCTGCAAATGCCGTATCGATCATTATTCCGTGTCATCGCGTTATTGCAAAAAGTGGTGATAAAGCTGGTTATGCCGGTGGAAGATGGCGAAAAGAGTGGCTTTTGGAGCATGAAAAAAAACTCTTTATGGAGCGAAACGAAGATCGAGAGTAAAAAGATCAGAGGGGTTTCTCTGAGAATTTCTTTACCCCTTGGCCGCTTACCAAAAATTCTTGAATGGCAGGAGACATAGTGTCAAAAATTTTTTGAAGATGGCTGTTGAGTTCTAATTTTTTGTTTTGTTTACCTAAGTCGCGCGCTAGAGCAATAAGCAATATCTGATCAAGTGTTATTGATTTTAAAGCATCAGCATCCAGATAACAAAACACAAACGGCATTTTTTCTTCTGATCCGGTCGCTATGTTATTCTCGATTGGGCTCCAAGCTACACAATGCGTAGCGCTGGACTGTTGATAAAAGGTGCGAATAAACGCTCCTGTTTTGGCATTCCATATTTTGTTTTCTGTATCAGTTGACCCGCTTGCCAAATATTTTTCATTATAATTCCAACTTACTGATCCAATGGCATCGGCATGCCCTTTCAGAGAGTGGATTATCTGGCCCGTTTGCGCATTCCATATGCGGATAATTCCATCCGCCGATCCTGCAGCAAGATGATTGCTGATAGGACTCCATGCAAGCGTTTTGACATCGTGCGGAGAGCCAGAAAAAGAGCGGGCAACTGACCAGGAAGCAGGATCCATAAGCTTAATGGTACCGTTCGCGAGGCCGATTGCTAGGTATTTCCCATCTGGGCTCCACGCGATTGAAGAAATACCGATAGTTTCGGCCATTTCGCGCACGAGCGTGCCTGTTTTGCTATTCCATATTTTTATTTGTCTATCGTACGATCCGGTAGCAAGATACGCGCTGTCTGGGCTCCAGGTAATAAAGAGAATTTCGTTGGTATGTCCTGAAAGAGTGTGTACTCGTTTACCGGTAGCGGCATCCCACAAGCAGGCAGTGCGATCGCTTGAAGCGGTAGCTATGAGATTGCCGTTAGGACTCCATGCAACCGCATAGATAATATCAGTGTGTTGTGATAATTTTCTTATAAACGTGCCCGTTTGCGCATTCCAAATATTGGCTGTATTATCCCACGATCCGGTTACTATATTTTTACCATCCGGGCTCCAGCCTATTGATGAAATATCGCTGGTATGGCCTTCTAGAGCAAAAAGGGTGTAAATAATATTGTTCATTGAAATATTATTTTTAATCTGCGATGTAATCGCAAAATCAAGCTCTGCGGGAATTTGCAAATCATTTGGCCAGCGCGCCCCATTTTTTAATTGTTCAAGCGAGCTCGGTAAAAGCAACCTCGCTGCAAGTGCTTGAATGATGCTTACCATAAGTATATTAATGTCAAAAAAATTTGCTGCATTGAGCATATTTGCCAGATCACGAATGCTGTATGTTTTATTATCTGCCAACCGCGTGTTTATTTTTTTGCTGTCATTAAAATCTTCAATCAGTAGGTAGAGCTGTTCGAACGTTTTTTGAGTAATAGTGTCCATGTAAAAGACGTTTGATTGAGTATTTTCCATATCATTAAACATGTCTTTCAGCATTTGCGATGATTCAATAAGTATGTCAATCCGATTTTTATCAGTAAGTGGCTTATTTAAAATCCCATCTTGAAGAATAAAATTATATGCTGCAGGATCGATCTTAATCTGGTTGGCATTTTTTTTACTCATTAAGAAGGCACGTTTACTTTCGATACTATTTAAAAGTGCTTTATTGAGATTATCATTTGCCATATTCTTTTTGAGCTTATCGAGGTTGTATATGCTTTTTTCGGTGCGAATGAGCTGTTTGATTCTTTTTTCCAGCGCGTTTTCCAACACGCTGGCATCAAGAAAGCGAGCATACGTGAGTAATTTTGCTAAAGAAAAAATACGTTTTTTTTTGGCAAGAAGCGCGGCGACCCTGTTGATATGTTTGATTAACTGAACTATTTCAGCAAATGCTGGCGCCGGTATTTCTTGTAAAGTCAACCGCTGATTTTCCATGTATGTGGTATCATTCGCGATAGTTTTAGAGGCGGCAATTAACTGCTTGAATGTTGCTTGAGATATTTCTGATTCTTCCCCATCTTTCAGTTGAACCGTTACCCTTTGTGTCGTTGATTGTGGGCTGTGTGATGCAGCAGCTACTTGTCCGCTAAATGTGATGAGCGTGAGAACTAACATAAAGAGCATGGGAAACCTTTTTTTAGATCGTTACTATAGCTTCAGAGTAAAAGCGCTATTTGGGTAAACGCAATGAAATGTGCAATGGCCAATCGGTAAGATACACATTGCTGGTTAGGTGAAATTCGGGTATGATCAGGGGGTGGTTTTCTCTAAACTATTGTCACTGTCAAAAAGTTGGGGAAGTTGATAAAGATAGAATGCTTACTTTGTCAGATTCGAAAGAAAGCAGCAAGAGCAGCTCAATTCTTGTATGAACTTCCCCTTTATTGTACTCTTAAAACTATCGTTATTGTCCCAACAGTAAGCAGTTTCTATGGATTTAAATCTTGCTCGTAAGTGGCGCTCGCAAAGCTTTGATGGCATTATTGGCCAATCGTTGGCTGTCCGTATGCTGAAAAATAGCCTGTATCTTGATAAATTCTTTCCGGTTTATTTGATGAGTGGTCAGCGAGGTTGCGGCAAAACGACCACGGCACGCGTTTTTGCTGCGGCAGCCAATTGTGAGCAGCTTGCACAATTTCAAAAAGATCCGAGAAATGCACCGGTACCGTGCCGCGTCTGTAGTTCATGCGAGCTTTTTTTTCAGGGCCGCCATCCGGATTTTATCGAAATTGATGCAGCATCGTATACCGGGGTTGATAATGTTCGCCAAATCATTGAAGCAGCTTCATTGCTTCCACTGATGGGTCGCAAAAAAATCTATCTGATTGATGAAGCGCACATGCTCAGCAAGGCAGCATTCAATGCTTTCTTAAAAATTCTTGAAGAGCCGCCGCGCTCGGTTTTTTTTATTTTAGCGACGACCGATCCGCATAAAATTATTGATACGGTTCGCTCGCGCTGTTTTCAGATTTTTTTTCAGCCTATTGCGCATACCGAACTCGTTGCTCATTTACGGCAAATGTGCCAGCAAGAATCAATACCGGCTGACGATGAGGCGCTCGGTATTATTGCTATTCATACGGAAGGTTCCGCTCGTGATGCGATTAATCTTTTGGAGCGGGTACGATTTGCTTACAAAACAGTAAATAAGCAGGCGGTACTCGATCTTCTTGGATCAGTTGATGATGAGCATTTTATTCATCTGTATAGATCTATTCTTGATAAAGATCTCAGTAGCATTATTGCCTGGCTTTCAAGATATGCAAGCCAGGAGCGATCAGCTCATATCATCTGGGACGGTTTTTTAGAATTGATGCGTGCTTTAATCTGGCGCATGAATGGAATTACGCTTGAGCGGTTCGGCCCGCATGCGCAGTCACTGAGCGCACTTGCAGATCGCTGTACGCTCAAGCATTTG
>JAGVKP010000106.1 GCA_020050475.1 Candidatus Babeliales bacterium | reverse complement strand
TATCTATTTAAGTCTTTTGACAAATGGGATCGAACTGCTCGGTCAATCTCGCAATTTCGACAATCTACCCACCAAGCAAAAAAAAGCCGTCAACTCAATTTCTCATGCTCCCTCAGAAAAAAATGAATTTCCAGCTCAGAGCGCTTTTGATTCCAAAACAACCAATCAGGAAATCTTTGAAAAGCCGGTGATATTAAACAACAAATCATTATATAACCAACAGAAAAAGCAATTACTGCTTCGATCTCAGAGTCTCGACAAATTGCCCATTAATTGTCGTTTTCTAAAAAAACAATTGATTTCATCTCAATCAGATAAAACTGAAATCGAAAGTCCGATCGAAACCTCAAAAATTAATCTCAAAATAACCGTTAGCGAAACACGTGAACGAATAAAGACTTCACAAAAAATAGCTTTCACCGAGCAAATGCCATCATTAACTTGGGCCCAGCGCAATACCAAAAAATTTGCTTTCTTGGTCGGTCTTACAAGCTGTTTAAGCACACTGGCGGCCGTAAAATACTGGCCGGCATTTGCTTCAAAAGTCGAATCCTGGCATTCTGAACTGTATCCGTATATAAAAATCAGCGCGGCTAGCTTACTTAAATATGCTAGCTTCCTGCTCAGTAAATAGAGCTCGGAAATTCATGAATTATATAAAAAAGATAGTCCTCCTGCTTTTTTTATGCAGCTTCCATCTTCAAACCAAGCCTGCTGGCAATCCCGGGTATCTGATTAGGTTTTTATACCAAAACCAGTTTGGTAAGACTCTTCGCTCACTGATTACGAGCAATCCATACGCAAGCATTCTTGCGGGCGCTTGGGCAGATCACTGGAGCAGCCGCTATGTTATAAAAAAATTTGCAACATCCTATGCAATTGACATGACGCAAGCAGAAAGAACTAACTTTGCAGATTATTACTCACTCAATGATTTTTTCACGCGAAAATTACGCGCTGATGCTCGCCCTATAGATCAAGGAAGAGCGTCGGTTATCAGTCCAGCCGATGGCCAACTGGTCATCAGGAATAAACTGCAAAAAGGCGACACGCTTGCGATCAAGCACAAAGAGCTGGATCTTGCTCAAATTCTTGCATGCCCTCAAATGGCAGAGCAATTTTATGGAGGTACTGCAGTGATTATTTATCTGGCACCGCATGACTACCATCGATTTCATTTTCCATTTACTTGCATACCGCATCATCCAGAAAAAATTGCTGGGGGATATGAATCGGTGCATCCTTTAGTTTCGGCACTTGGTATTAACCCACTCAGCCATAATGAACGGCATATCATTTGGTGCCAGGGAATCTCATCGGCATCATTCATAGTAATTGCCGTCGGCGCTCTGTGTGTCGGAAGAATAACTGAAACGTTTCATCCCTTCAAAAAATATAGCAAAGGTGATGAAGTCGGCTATTTTTCATTCGGGGGATCGACTGTTATTCTACTTTTTAAGCCAGGAACTTTCACGCCAGAGTTTCCTATGGCAGATAAATCAAGACCGATTACGATACGCATGGGTCAAAGAATTGGCGCATTACTTGAATCAGGTAGCAATGTTTAATTTTCTCAAGAATCAATTTACAAAACTGACATCGCAATTTTCTCGTATTACATCGTTTTTTGGTAGAGCAAAAATTGATGAGAGTGCACTCAAGGAGCTCGAAACTATCCTTATCCAGGCTGATACGGGTCCCAAGACAACAGCACATATTCTTGACCAAGTGCGATCTGAGCTTAAAAGAACAGACCTTTCCGGTGCGCAACTCAAAAAAATACTCGGTGATCAGCTGAAAAAGCTTCTTTTACCGTTTGAGCAACCCGTAGGCGATGCTGTGTATCTGCTCGTTGGTATTAATGGCAGCGGCAAGACTACCTTTGCTGGCAAGCTCGCAAGCGCTCAAGCAAAAAAGGGAAACGCTGTTTACTTAGTGGCAGCAGATACGTTTCGCGCAGCAGCCCGCGAACAGTTACAAAGCTGGGCTCAAAAAGCCGAGGCACACCTTATTGAAGGCAAACCTGAACAGGATCCAGCCTCGGTTGTCTTCGTCGGATGCGAGCAGTATAAAAAAGAAAAAGGAAATGTTTTAATTATCGACACTGCCGGCAGATTACAAACAAAAACGCATTTAATGAATGAACTTTCAAAAATAAAACGCATTATTGAACGCCAACTTCCCAACCACCGTATCATTACCCTCTTAACTATCGATAGCATGCTTGGGCAAAATTCATTCCAGCAAGCAAAGCTTTTCCACGAAAGCACGACGATTGATGGGATCGTATTGACCAAAGTTGATGGTACCGGCAAGGGAGGCGCAGTTTTTGCTATCAGCACTGAGCTCAAGCTCCCGGTCGCGTATATTTCTTCCGGCGAATCAATCGACCAAGTAGCCGAATTTAATCCTCAGCAGTTTATTGATTCACTTTTTAGTACATGAGCAAGCTTCGAGCTTCTTTTTGAGCTCTACTATTTCCTGGGTTTTTTCGACAACCTCAGATTCCAGTTTTTCTATCATGTCTTTTTGGTCAATAAGATAGCCGTTAATTTCATCAAAAAGAAAATCAACGTTGATTTTCGATCGGCGCTGTTTTTCGTTTGTCTCCCCAACCAGGTTATCAATGCTAGCAATTACGCAATCAACGCGTTTATCAAGCGCCTCACTATCAGCATTTTCCATGGCTTTTACTGCCAATGATGCGGCAATCAAAATAATCGTAACTTTTTTTGACATGGTGCTCTCCTTATTATCAATACAACTGACAGTTTTTTATCATCTCTTGTATGATAGCAGCTGAGTTGCTTAAACTATTTTTGAAAAAACCAGATGCCAAAAGATTGCAATGAATTATATCGTACTACCACTTATCGACAATCTCGCACATCAACTTTCATCTGTCTATGAAAATAGCACAGAAAAGCACCAAGCTGCGTGGTGGATACTTGAAGCAGTTACCAAAAAAACGCAAGCTCAGCTTATTTCAATTCAGCATCTTGAGCTCAATGATGAACAAGAAAAAAAACTACATTCTTGGATTAAACAGCACACTGTCGAACAAAAACCACTCCAATACATTCTTGGATCGGTCCCATTTGGACCACT
>JAGVKP010000124.1 GCA_020050475.1 Candidatus Babeliales bacterium | reverse complement strand
TATGAATGGCTTGAATTTACGCCGTTTGAAGTTGGCGGGAGTTATTTAAAATCGTATATACCAATATGGGCCCTAGGGAGAAAATTCAAACAAGGAATCTCAACCAATACCGCACCTGAGCAGACGCTTGGTTTTTGTATGGGCATTTTCGGTTCAGCATTTGGGATTACACTCAAAGATGTCGTGCGCTTGACCGCGGATAATATCGCGCAGATAAAAACTGATCTACCAAGCTTTATTTATGAGCCGCTCAAAAAAGTCATTCTTACCATCGTAAATTCATTTGTCGGCGATGTCCGCTTTTTTCCTGCTATCCTTTCCAACTTTAGCTATCTCCATCCAAAAAGTCCGATCAAAGATGAAAAAACCCTTTCACTCGTTGATGCTGGCATCGATTTTAATTTGCCACTTCCACCATTACTGCGCGCGGCACGAAAAGTTGATATTATCATTATCTACGATGCATCAGCTTCAGTAACCGGCGCACCAGAACTGGTGTTAGCTGAAAAATACGCCAAAAGAAAAGGCATTAAGTTTCCGCGAATCGATACCGATGGTATTGATCAGCGCCCGGTTACCATTTTTAAAGATGAGCTCGATCCTGAAACACCGGTTATCATCTACTTTCCGCGTATAAAAAATAGTCTGTATAACTCGCTGTTTGATCCTGATTTGTGTGTCGAGGATGGCTATTGCAACACGTATAACTTTGCCTATACGCAAGAACAAATTGAGCAATTGTGCGGCCTACCAGAATTCACCTTAAAGCAGCATGCGCAAGTGGTTGATAATACGATCAAGGATGTTCTCACGCGCAAATATAATTATGAATTCGCTACGGCCTGAACGGATTAGATGATCGCTTCAATTTCGATGAAAGCATGGAGCTCCTGATCGAGTGTGACCCTCATTGTATCAAGTAATGCTGCACATTCAGATTTGCTTGATGACTGGCATTCGTTGAGCTTGATTGAAGTTTGCTGTATGGCATCATGAATTTGTTGGAAAATTTGATCAGCGCGTCGCTGACAAAGCGGATCAAGTTCTTGGGTTCGGTAGTTGATAAAGCCCAACAGTCGCTCCATCTGCATGATGAAAATCTGCCAGGAGGCAACAAGCTCTTGAAGCCGACCTTCTGCGTCCGGTAGGCCAGCAGGAGTAAGCTTTTTTGCCCCCTGCTCAAGCTGAGCAAAGGTTTGGGGCAAAGAAATGCGGTGAACTAAATACCATTTCATGCTTTTTTCTGGAAACCATGCATTCATACGGCCATCAAACGCCGTATCAAACGCTTTAAAATACTTTAAAAGTGGCGACATACTGGCTGATACAATGGTACTAAAAAAAGACACTGCCATCAGGTTACCACACCAGCTACCCCAACTACGTACCGTCTGACCCCAGGTAAGCGGTGCACCGACTGCGTATCCTTTATCTTGCAAAAATTGGTTGAGAGCCGCCTCATGGCGAACGATCAGGTTAACGTCTTTTTTAAGATCATCAAGTCCCTGCTGAATGTTACGCAAGTTGCGTTCGCGCGAAAAAGCTGAAGGGGCAACAATACCGAACCCGTAATTGATCAATGGCTTGGCACTCTCAAGCACATCTTTGGTCATCCATCGATATAAAAGAACAGCGCCCACCGTTACCGTCGCCCCAATAAGCACCTTTTTGATTCGAGCGGCTTGAGTATACTCAGATTCGATTAATTTTTTATAACCATCTACCTGCCCTAAGCTCACCGATAGAAAAGGGCCTTGCGCATCGGCAATAAGTGCCATGCAAAAAGTAGACAAAACAACCAGTACCAAAGAGCGGCTTTTCATACAAAAACCTTTTTTAACAAAGCATTTAGACACCTTACTAGTTTAAAAATAACGAACCAAGGCGTCAAACAGTGCGAATAAAAGTAGTAAAAAAAGTCTAGGTTGATGATTGCAACTCGGTCAACTTTGCGAGTAACGTAAAAGAAGGGCGGGATCATTATCAAAAAGGGACTGTCGATGAAAAAAAGATTATTTCTCATTTTCACCGCGCTATTTTTATTTTCAGATCGAGTTTTCTCAATGGAATCGCAGAACAATTCAGATCTTGATGAAAAAATCGTTTTTTCTTCGGTTGATTTTAACCAAACTAGCTATACCGTACCTTCCCTTAAAAAACTAGCAATTCAAGCGGTGATCGAAAAAATGCTCACGCTCAAAAAAATAGCACATACCGGTACCGATATCGTTCAAGAAATCACTAAAAATTATCAACCTGTAACCTCACGATTGCCAACAGATTTACAAGAGCTCATTAACGCTACAATTTTAAAAAAAACGCCCAATTCATCTATTCAATTCAAAGGTAAAATACTTGATATAAGTCCTGATCATGAACTGATCGCATCTGAAGAAGGAGTGGTTCAAACAAAAGATGGCAAGAATATTTTTTCTAAACATAAATTTAGTTTGGCTGCTTTTTGTGCGACTGCCCAGCAACTTGCTTATATTCCAAAAACTCAGAATCAAGTCAAGATTATCAGCACAGAAACCAAAGAAGCATTGACAGAAACCTCGCTTGATGGCCTCATCTTTAAAAATCAGTCTTTTGAGCAAATAATTTTCCCCGAACCAGACCATCTGATACTACGTCCAGTCTCATCATCGTTTGCTTTTTTTTGGCATCCAGAATCTTCACCAAATGATATTCATCGTTGTGATTTTACCAAAGGAATTATTCATTCGGCATCATCAATGCCTGGAAAAGTACTTATGTTTAGTAAAATTTTTGATGGTAAATTACCAAAAGTATACCTAGCTAACAGTGAAAACTGTAATTTATTGACGCAATTTGATGGTTTTCAGGAGGCGATCAATTCAATCGCCTACGGAATGGGATATGTAGCGGCTGGATCTCAAGATAAAACGATAAAATTGTGGGATATTCTTTCTCATGAGCGTATTGCATTTATCCCTCATAATTACCCAGTTAATACCGTTGAGGTCGATAGTTATGGACGCTATATGGCATCCGGCACAGGCATGCCTGAAGGAAAAATCTCTATCTGGGATCTACGAATGCGTCGACTTATTTCACAGTCGCAACTTGGTTCATTTCGCTCAACCACTTATAATCGCGTAGTTAGCGGACCACACGCAAGTGGGTCTATAAATACTCTATCATTTCATTCAAATGGCAAATCGCTTATGGTCGGCATCGATGAGTACGGACTTCCTGAACTTCATACGATCAATATGAGTGATCCAAGCTTTATGCTCAAAAAAATCGCCGTCGCTTCAGCACTCATGCAAAAGTAGTTATAAAAGAAGCTTTAAATAGCGACCGGTATGACTTTGTACATTGCGCGCAACCTGTTCGGGAGTACCTTGAGCAATAATCATGCCCCCTTCATCACCGCCTTCAGGCCCAAGATCGATCAGATAGTCGGCAGTTTTGAGGACATCAAGATTATGCTCAATAATGATCATCGAGTTACCTTTATCAACCAATCGATTGAGCACTTCCAGAAGTTTTTCGATATCATGCGTATGAAGCCCCGTGGTTGGCTCGTCAAGAATGTAGAGGGTCTTGGTGCCGCGCTTGGCAAGTTCATCAACTAATTTGATTCGCTGTGCTTCTCCGCCAGAAAGCGTCGTTGAAGGCTGACCAAGTTTAATATAATCAAGCCCCACTTCGCACAATAATGATAAGCGTTTTGCTATCTGCTTGTGAGCTGCTAAAAAATCACGCGCTTCTAGCGCCGTCATATCTAAAATGTCAGCAATATTTTTTGTCTTGTATCGAATCGAGAGCGTTTCTGCATTAAATCGCTGCCCTTTGCAAGATTTGCAGGTCATGACCACATCGGCAAGAAACTGCATTGAAACGGTTATGGTACCATCACCTTTACATTCAAAGCAGCGCCCTTCCTGAACATTAAAACTAAATCTACCTGGCTTGTACCCTCGGGCATTACTTTCGGGCAAACTGGCAAAAAGCTTACGAATATCATCAAAAATCCCCAGGTAGGTTGCGGGATTTGAGCGTGGGGTCCTGCCAATCGGCGTCTGATCTATAACCACGAGTGATTCAAGATGTTCGACACCTTGTAAGTCACCTTTGTGCTCATCATCAGGATTGCGCGCACCAAGCTCACGGTTAATGGCACTGACAAGCTCATCTAAAACAAGCGTACTTTTACCAGAACCAGATACACCAGAAACACAGCAAACCACGCCAAGCGGAAAGGTAACTGATACATCTTTTAAATTGTTGCGCCGCGCATGATTTAATGAAAGCTGCGCAGTTGGTCGACGACGCTTTGACGGTACCTTGATACTGCGTTCACCTGCAAGGTACGACCCACTGAGCGAATGAGGATCGCGCATCACCTCGTGCGGTGTTCCTGCTGCCGTAATTTTACCGCCCAGCGTTCCAGCAGCCGGCCCCATATCAACCAAATAATCAGCTGCGCGCATAGTATCCATGTCATGTTCCACCACAACCACCGTATTTCCCTGATCGCGCAGCATTTTAAGCGTCGCAATCAAGCGATCATTATCGCGCTGATGAAGACCAATACTTGGCTCATCAAGGATATATAAAACTCCGCTCAGCGCCGAACCGATCTGCGTTGCTAAGCGAATGCGTTGGCCCTCGCCACCAGAGAGCGTACGTGCCGATCTATTGAGCGAAAGATAGCCAAGCCCCACCTCATGCAAAAATTGAAAGCGTGCACGAACTTCTTTAATAAGGCCCTCAGCAATTACCTGATCGGCATCATCCAGATTCAACTGAGCAAAAAATGGTATCGCATCCTTAACCGCAAGCTGGCCAATTTCAAAAATATTTTTTCCGCCTATTTTAACTGCTAATGCATATTCGTTCAGTCTTCTGCCAGCACACGCTTTACAAGTCAGCTGCTGTGCATGCGAGCCAAAAAAATCCGGGTAGTTCGATTTCCAGGCTTCGGGATCCTCGTCAGACCACGGCCACAGATGAATAATACCAAGGCCATTGCATTCTTTACAGGCACCAATAGGAGAGTTAAAAGAAAAAAAACGCGGCTCCATCTCGGGAAACGCTTGCGAACAGGAAAGACACATCTGCTTTGCTGAATACAGATGCGCGGTTTCTCCTACTATTACCTTGCAAAAGCCACCTGCTAACGCAAACGATTTTTCAACCGCCTCATGCAAGCGAGATCGATCATCTCCAGTCACTTCAAACCGATCAATAAGTACGTCAATCGTATGCTTGTAGGTTTTGGCAAG
>JAGVKP010000020.1 GCA_020050475.1 Candidatus Babeliales bacterium | reverse complement strand
CGAGCTGATCAAGGTTGATTGCTGATTGCGTAAAGTCATTTGTTATTGAGTTATAGGTCTGCTCAAACGTTTTTACTACTGATTGGGCAAAAAGGGTTGGCGATAGCGTTTTTTCTACCAGGGGAGACAGCATGCGCTTATAATCATAACCAGGACCAAGTACCACCTCTTGCGAGCTCAGCATAAAATGCGCGTAATCCTTCAGAATGTTGCCTATTTCAAGCATCGCCATAAGGCAGGCATCAAAAGCTATGATACTGAATTTTTTGCCACCTAAAAAGCGTGAAGTAATTTGAGAAAGTGCATGCTCAAGTCCTTGGTTAGAGATATAATGACCAGTGATATCATCAAAGCAGATTGCTTTTGGATCAGTTTCTTGAAAAGCATCGACCCATTCAAGAAAAGGAATGGTTCTATCAAGTTCAATGAGTTGGGTTTCGGGGTTGAAAAAAAATAACTGAACTGGATTGATGCTGCGTGGGCGCCCGATATCGATAATCCCGGTACCATGGTTCCATAAAATAAGCATATAGTGTTGCGCCGGAAAATTTTTGATTGCCCACCCGCAAAATTCAATAAGCGTTTCTGGAGCTCCGCTGTCCATTTTTTGTGAATGCGGATCCGATTGATTTTTTATAATGAGCCGATCTTTTTCAATATAGTATCTTTTGGTTACTTTGTTATGGGGGCCCACGAGCGTATCAAGTTGGACTACCAAGTTTACGCGGTTATTTGATCCGATGTCCGCCTGCTGCTTAAGATTTTTGCGCGCATACGGCGCAAGGTCGTTGACTGCCGCCATATAGGTCATAACGGTCCACTCTTTAATGGCACGGCATCCTTGCTGGTCGCTTTTGCTTGTTGGAGTGCTTGAGTATTCAATATGCGGTGGATGAAGCAGGGTCTCCGATTGAGAAGGCTCTCTTTCGGATCGATCCCGTGCGTCGTCAGTGCAGATGGTTAACGTAAAACAGAAAAAAAAGTTAATAGAAATGGTAAGCAGATGCTTCATGGAAAATCCCCCTCAGTAATCTTCCTAGGTAGTTTATGAATAATTAGGAAGAGATCTCAAGGCTTTGTGTGCTGATGTTTGCCCATTAGTTTTTGATAATGAGTAATGCATGCAAGCAGATACGTGATGCCAAAGCTTAACTGGAAATCAAGAAAAAAAAGTTGCCACGGATTGTGCAACAAAATGATGAGAGTGACGACTGTGATACCTGCAAGAGAGTTTTGGTGTGTTGCAAAGATAGTAGAAATTCTAAAAAAAAAGAGCGTAAGAAGTGCTCTTACAAATGAAATACTTGTCCAGCTCAATAGACAATAGATCAAGGTCAAGGTGAGCAAAAAAAACTGTTTCAGTATAAAGCCGACGGGAATAGAGCGAAGCAGGTACTCCCAAGCCATAATAAAAATAATTAAATGCAATCCGGATCGTGCTAGATAATGAGAAATCCCCCAGTAGCGGCACCATTTTTTTAATAAATCATTCTCTTTTTTGTTAATCTTGCGATTGCCAAGAAAAAATGACGAAAAAAAGGTAAAGCCGGCGGGAGAGATTTTTGAGCGAAGTCGGTTAAATATGTTTAATTTCAGCGATGAGAAAAATCTGCTGATAGAAAAAAGGGGACGGTGAAGCAAGATGGCTTTTTGTAAGTTGGTACACCCTGTTGCGCAGATGCCTTCTTTGATGCAATAGCGCTCGAAGCCGCCGCTTTTTGGTTGTTGCAATTTTATTTTTTTGATTGCAATCGTATCGCCAACACAAAATTTTGGTCTGCCCGCAGAGTAGATTGCGCATGTTGCGTTTGTTGCGCAACCGTCACTCGTTGGCGATAATGCGACAACTTGACCAAATCGTGGATGATCAATCGGTGAGATATCGATGATGGTGCCGGTCAGCTGTTCATGAGTACCGTTTACCAATTGTGCTGTTGCAGTATACCAATAGTGCTGGTGCCAACTAATGAGAGATCCAAGGAAAAAAAATACGGGTATTGAAAGTGCCGTGCTTAAGTACTGAGAGTTATGCGGTGACTGTGTAGAGTAAAAAATTACGCTCAAGGCAAAAAAGCAGCATACGGCAGCCGTTGCGGTAATTGATCCACTTAAACCATAAGCCATAATCCCGAGCATATAGCTGATGCAGCTCCAGGTAAGTGGCGGAAGCCTAAAAAAAGCATAAAGAAGTAGTTGTCTATTCATGAGAGGTAGTTTGAGGCATTTAAGTGAGCGATCACAGTGTAGCATAAAAAATGGATTAAAAAAGCGGGCGAATAATGCATAAATTTACTGATTGAAATTTTAATTTTGGGATACTGCGATTTTAGGCTATGCTAGAGATGATTAATTTGCTTGTGGAGGTTTTTATATGAAACTATATCGATCATCGTGTGTGATATTATGTGCCGTATTTTCTCTGAGTGTTGCCAGCTCTGTCCTATCATCTGCCGGACCGTGTAGCGATCGTATGCTTAGGGGCGGCAAGATGAAGCCCGCCGACTATGATTTTTGTCTTCAGCTCAAAGAGTTTATTAGTCCATCCTGGAAGACTATTGCGCTTGCTCATGCAGTCGATCAGCTTAGCAAAGAGATTGCTGAGCTGATGATCAAGGCTGGTGCCGATGCCAATGCGCT
>JAGVKP010000044.1 GCA_020050475.1 Candidatus Babeliales bacterium | reverse complement strand
GTGCTCCTTAGCTGATCAGAGTGCGCTGTCTATTCTCGTTTAATTGAGAGGTATGGCGAGCGCGTAATCGTTGCAGGGTTTATTTTTTTAGTTGTAACCTAGTTGCCATGGTGTTTGCCAAGGAGAAGGTATGAACAAACGTGCGGCGATTAATTTTTTTTTTCTGCTGAGTATAATTTTTAAATGCTCAGGCCAGTCGACGAGTCAATCAAGCGACCAAAAATGGGATAATCTTAAAAATCAGTTTGTTAACTCCACAAAAAATGTCAGTGATGGAGCATCCGGTTTTTTAAAAGGAATGGGACAAAGCGTTGGTATTGTGACGGCGGATTATCACTATAGTTATCAAGTGTGGAATGATACACCGGTATTTTTGCTTGTGGGGCAGCAGCGTGTCGTGCCAGCAATGGGAGTCAATATCCCTGAGGATTTTTACAATGCGCAAATGCTGAGAGGCTTTACCAATACAGGATCAAACTTTTTGAATCAACAACTGTATCTACGCGTTGTTCTTTTTGCTGATCCTGCTAACAAAAACTTTAATCCGTATTTTACTTCACCAGTGAGTGATCTTGAAAAGCTTGCACCGCAATCGGGGCAGTTTCAAATTTTAAATAAAGAGATTTATCCGTGGGCCAAGGATGATGATAACATCTACTTTTATCGCGCGTACTCAAGTAAATCGCAAATAAAAGCAGAGTATCTTGGCATTAAAACGGCAACGACTGATTTCTTGGCATCTTTTTACAACAGTTCTTCAAAGGATGTGCAACTCCATTTTGCCAAAGATGGCATAAAATATGACGTAACGCTTGAATCGCTCACCTTCAATACATTACAATCGCTTGCCGGTTCTGGCACTTCGATTCGACCGAGCGGAAATGAAAAACGGTTTTTTGATTTTAAGTTAGCCGGCAAAACGATTGATCAAATTCCGATTTTGTCAGAAGGGATCGGTAATGTTGCCTACAATGATGCGACAAAAAAATATGATCCTGCCGGGCCGATGCTGTATACCTACGAAATTTATGATGCGCAACCGACGCCAAAAGCGACGATGCAAGGGTTGTCTATAGGTAATTTTACGCAGCCAACTTCAGGCCTCATCCGTGATATCAATCCGGTACCGTGCCTTGTGTGGTACCAATCAGCAGCGCAATTGCAAAAAATGCAGGCATCCGCTGCCAAAGATACTGAGCAAGATTCAGTTTATTTTGATGCACCTGAGTCATTCTGGGTAGCATACCAGACGGCCGATTGGTCTATTCAAAAAAAAGTTGATCCGGGAACTGTCGGAAAATTTACCATCGTTAGGCCACGGTTGAGCGAAAAGCAGGCAGTGCTTTACGGTGTTTCATTGCAAACAAATGATGAAAAAAAAGCACGCCAATTTTTGAATCGATTAACGACCGGCAAGCTCGTCACGCCAACTGCTTATGATCAATCCGGTCTTGCAGGAGAGCGCATTGATCTTTCGGTGATCAAACCTTCAACGAATGGCATTATTGTTGATAATGATCCAAAAGATCCAGCCCGAACTGGATTGACCGGTTATCTTTTGTTTTCTGATGTTTTTTTTCCGACAGGTGTTGATAGCAATGCCGTTTTTTATTACCTGGTCCCGGCACCGCAGCTTAAAATAGATCAGCTGGTGAACGCGCTGTATCTTGATGATAACTCTTATACTAAAGATGAATCCGGTGCCGTGGTTTTAAAAAAAGAGGTGTTTGGTGAACTTTCCGGATTAATCAAAAACTGGATTGTCGCTTATAAAAAAGATTCGTTAGGGGTAGCAGCACAGGTAAAAAACTATTTGATGAGCCATGGCAACAAGGAAGTTTTTGTTGATCCTGCGGCTTCAAATCAGTCGCGTGCCCTGACGACACAAGGCCAACGTATGCTCGAGATGTTTTTAACCGGGCCAATAAGCCTTAAAAATGCCCCGTTGCTGCGCAGCGCGGGGACGAACTATTATGTGTATGGTTTGGGTTCAAAGCCAGATAGCTGGCCATCCTGATCAAAAATCATCGTGAGAGCAAACATAAAAATCTCCGGATCGTTGAGTAACTCTTTTTGAGTAAGTACGGTCACTAAGTGGGGATACTGCTGCGTTAATGCGTGGGCATTTGCCGACTGATGATCGCCGGCAACTCCTTCAAGAGGAATAGTGATGCATTTTTTTTCAAAAAACAGGAGCTCAAAAAGAGTGCCAGCGCCGGATCTACAGATAACTAAATCAGCCTGTTGGTAAAGCTCACAGATGTTATCAGCAAAGTCAAAAACGGTTGCCTCAATCTGATGATGAGCATAAAAATTTTTAATCTTTTGCGCATGAGCGGTCCCGGCTTGATGCAGTATGTCAAAAAATTGCAGAAGATCTTTGTGGTGAGAAAGCCACTCAGTAAAAAAGGTATTTATGAACTGCGAGCCTTGCGAACCGCCGAGAATAAGCATGGTCTTTTTTTGCTTGTCAGTGGATCGCAATCCATTTTTTACGAGCGTATCAAATCTGATTGGGTACGGAGTAAAAATACATTTTTCGCTTTTGAGATACCGATTTGCTGATGTAAAACAGATAAATATGCGTTGTGCAAAAAAAGAAAGGAGCCGAACTGCTTTGCCCGGAATCGCATTCAGTTCATAAAGTTCAATCGGTATGCCCTGCAACCATCCTGCCAGACAAATCGGGATTGAAATAAAGCCGCCCATGCTTACAATCTTGAGTGGTTTATGCTGAGACAAGAGTACGTATGCTGTATAAAAATTGTGCATAAGATTAAAAAAGAGTCGAGGATAGTTCCAAAAATGCCAGAGCGAGCACGAAAATAACGATTGTAAATGAGCATGTGTAACGACAGGATGCGAAACTACTAAATCTGCATCAAGTTTTTTACGTGAGGTAACAAAAACAACCTGAAGATCAGGTCTTATTTTCCGCTCACGTTCGGCAATCGTTAGACAGGGAATGATATGACCCCCTGAACCGCTGGCAACGCATATGATACGAGTCATGAATGAATACTTTCTTTGTGTTGCCGGTATTTATTTTGGAGTTTGTCGACATATTTGAGCCGCGGCAGCTTGTGCGGGGATTGGTAACTCACAAGATGCGGTGCTTTGTGATACTCCTTTTGCTTGTACCAAATGCGGGCTTGTGTGTGCAAAAAAGAGGTATTTGAATCATCAAGCGCGAGCGCTTGATCAAGATAGTGCTGCGCCTTTTTAAAATCTTTTTCATGCCGTGCGTAATAGTAAGCATAGAAATGATGCGCGGGTGCAAAATCTTTTTTGCTTTGATGCGATGCTTGCAGCGCATTGTGCATTTTGAGCCAGTCTCCCTGCGCGAAATAAATAACCGCTTTTTGGTATTCAATTTGCGCAATTGCTAGCGGTTCATGAGCGCCTTTTTCTGCTCGGTCCAGGTATGCAAGAGCAGACTCGTATTCATTTTCGTTCAGTGCGCGTTGCGCTTGATAAAGACGCGGTAGGATATTAGTTGGATATCGTTGAGCCAATGAGTGGAGCACGAGATCGATATGCTTTTTTTCTGTTGTTGATAAAGATAAAAGATACAGCAGATAGTACCAATGACTACTTTCTGGTTCTTTGACAATCCATTGTTTGATAATCTCTACGGCACGGGAAGCTTTGGAAAGCGAACAGAGAAGTTCTATTTTTAAAAATTGTGCAGGCAGATCAGATACGCTCGTTTCAAGATGGCTATTGATTGCGTTCAGAGAACCGATAAAATCTCGCTGATGATAAAGCTTCAGCGCTTGATCAAAAAGAGAATCATTCAGCGGCAGCAGTTTTTGTTGCTCTTTCTTGATCATCAAATTGAGAATCTGTTGCTCTACCATTTTATCGTGCCCGACGATTGCTAAAAAGTTTCGATAGCCGACGATTGCTTGATCTATTTTGCCAGCCAGTTCATGTAAAAGTGCAGATAGAAGCCAGCCTTGCTCAAAGTGGGGATTAAGGTCTACGCATTTTTCGACACAGGAGAGCGCTTGGTTTTTTTCTCCTAGTTGTACGTGAATTTGGGCCTTTAAAAAATGAAAAAGAAAATGTGATAATTTTTCCGGCTTATTGTGTAAAAAGCGATCAATGACCACTAAGGCATCTGAAGCTTTATTGCCGCGCACAAAAGCTGCTGCTGCATAGTATACCAGCTCGGCATTGTCAGGATGTTGGTTAACGAGAGCCATAACGCGTTTATCAGCCTGAGGATGCTTGCCTTGCGCTTCAAGCGCTTTGATAATAATGAGTTGAATATCAAGCTGTTGGCTAAAAAGTGAATCGAGCGATGGAATGAGCGAAAGAATTTTTTGAAATTGTTGTGTACTTAAAAGATGCCGCACGTAACCGGCGTACGTATAGTGGGCACCCCCCGTACGTAAAATTGTTTCATAGCAATCGCGCGCTATCTGATGGCGAGAGCCAAGATCGTTATAATAACCCCAGAGATACAGATGAAAGTGATTAACCGGGGCATCATGAAAATGCTGCGGTGGTGTGCAGGTGATCGATTGATAAACCGATATGGTCCATCCGGCTAGCAGGATAAAAATTGGCCAATTCATGAATGCTCCCTTTTGCATCGTATTAAAAAAAGCTGCAGCGCTTGACGAAGTTCAGGGTCCTTTACTTTTTCAAGATGTCGTTTTTCTCTTTCAGATACTGAAACTGCGACAACTGGTTTGAAAGTCTGAGTATCTGATACCGTCTTTTTTTTTTTTCGCGCAACTTGCTTAAAGCGTAGCTGTTTGATGCGCGCGCGATCCAGATTTTTATTGATTGTTTCGCAAAGCAATGGGGAGAGTAGATATAATTCTTGCAGCCAGCTTGAATTAAATACGCCAAGATACAGTGTATCCTCCGTTATTTTTTCAATAGTGACGTGCGCATGCAAATTGCCCATAATAGTTTGCCATTGGGTGAGTAATTTTAGTTTCCATTGGTGTTCGTCAGGCAAAAGTGCGGTGATAAGAGAATGAACCTGTTCTGGCATAATGATCGGCGGTAAAAAGTTGTGCTCAGCTCAGTGTAAGCAGATCGCCGAATATGATCAATCTAAAAAGATGCGTCTCTTGAGCAAATCACGAAAATGCCGTATTATTTTTTCAGTTTTGATCTTATTTGTCACTCTAACAAATCGAGTATTATATGAAAAAAATAACCAGCGTATTAACACTTGTTTTTGTTGCTTTTTTGAGCCATGGAAGCACGCGTTGCTGCTTAAATGGTGAAGCGATGAAAAAAAGTTCAAGCTGCAG
>JAGVKP010000029.1 GCA_020050475.1 Candidatus Babeliales bacterium | reverse complement strand
TTGTTTTTTCGCCGTTTTTGTTGAAAAGAAAGGGATATATGACAACAAATCTTCTTTTTATTACCCTTGTATGCTTTTCAAATCGCATGATGTGTATGGAGGAAAGCTATTCTGATATTGAAAACGAAAAGTTTATCAAAGCCCTCACTAATAAACTTGAGCAAGCTCCCAAAAATTATTCTTCTGATGAAGAGAGCATTCCAAGTTTATCGAGTTCGTTTTTTTTCGTTGAGTGCGTACAATCTGCAATGCAGCCACTTGCTCAAGCATCAAGCAGCGCAGCAAGTTCTGCGGAATTAAAGAACGATCGTGCATTAATTACCCAACAAAGACAAGTTGCTTTAGCAATGAAGTTACGATCAGGTACACAAAAAATAAGTTATGAAAACGATACGACGCCTCACCCTGCACGGGTTAAGTCAAAAAATGAAAATATGAAGTGTTACCAGTGTCTTATTGGCGAGTGCACTAAAAGTTACAATACAAAGCAGCATCTGAAAGCTCACGTAGACTCGTTTCATAACAAACGAGTCTATTCTTGCGCTATAGCTCCGTGCTCGTCTGTATTTCCCTCATCGCATGATCGTACTCTTCATACCAAAAAAGAGCATCCACTGGAGAGTAAGATCTTGTATCCATTTGTTTGTGCAGGATGTAGTAAAAGTTTTTCTAAGCAAAATTATTTAACTGCGCATTATGTGCGTTGTGGTGCGCGGGACAATAAATAAAGTTTTTTTTAACAGGATTTTCGATACGTAAAAGGCTAGGAAATGTTGAGGACGAGTGCGATAATTTTTTTATGTTTATCACAGAGTGCGCTGACCATGGAAAAAGAAAAATCTAAGGACAAGAGAGGCGTTTCTAGTCTTTATGAATCATGGGCGAATGAAAACCCTCTTTTTGATCCAGTGATATTTGATTTTCACAATACTACACCTGGAAACGATTGGCTTTTTTACAGTGATGAAAAAACGTTGAATGGTAGTCGGCGTATCGCCTCTCCAGAAATCATTGTTGAGCCTGTTACTCAAGAAACGAATAACGGCATAGCAGCTTTTGGCAACGAAACAAATTCATCGGAAATTACTGAAAAAAAACAAAGAAAGCTCCTTTGCCACGAGGTTTTACCGATGACGCCCCATGAAATTGCCCTCAATTTTACCTCTCAAGAAGCTGCGCAGACTCCTCAGCGGCTATCTGGGGCTCAGGAGCTGAGGACTCAAAATGATGTGAATGAGGCGATGCCTGGTACAATTAAAAAACAAGTTACGAAAAAATTTCCACGCCTAATCTCTCAATCGGTCCACTGTGATGTGGCCGAATGTAAAGAAACTTTCAAAAATAAGACGGCGCTTTATGCGCACATGAGAAAAAATCACTGCGATACAGCACAGTATCGTCTGCTTTTTCCATTTAGCTGTCAAGATTGTGGTAAGCGCCTTGCACAGCTCAATGGCTTGACAACCCATAGAAATAAGTATTGTCCTAAAAAACGTTGAAAATAGATAAAAATGGGATATCCTGAAAATATCTAATCTTTTTAAGGTAGGTATCTGCCATGATTTTATCGTCAGAAACGATCTAAAAGCGTTCGTTTTTTCTTTTTCTAAGTATGATTTTTTTTGATTTTAATACGAAAGGTGGCTTATGAAGCAGAAGCTTCTTGAGGTAACCAACGTTTACAAAACGTATGCTGCTGATGGTAAACCATTTTTTGCTCTTGATGGGGTATCACTTGACCTTTTTAAGGGCGAAATTGTTACACTTTTGGGTGAAAATGGGGCGGGAAAAACGACGCTTTCCTCTATTATTGCTAGTCTGCGACCGCCAACCTCTGGATCAATAACGTATAATGGTGAGTCGATTTATAATCAGCTTATTGCCTACCGACGCATAATTGGACTGTGTCCGCAAAAGCCAAACTTTGAACGGCGATTAACAGTGCGGGAGAATCTTTATTTTCCGGGGCGCTATTTTGGTCTTGTATCTGCTCAGATTGATGAGCGTGTCAATCGATTGTTACGAGAATTCGAACTTGAAAAATACGCTAACCAATCGCCTGATATTTTGTCGGGTGGCTACAAGCAGCGACTTTTGATTGCGCGAGCGCTGGTGCATGAGCCGCAGCTTGTTATATTAGATGAACCGACGGTCGCGCTTGATCCGCAGGTAAGAAGAAATTTGTGGAATACCATTAAAGCGCTTAAGGATCGCGGGATAACGATTTTATTGACGACGCACTATCTTGATGAGGCGGAAGTACTTTCTGATCGGGTTTGTATGATGCATAGGGGGCGGATTATTGTAACCTCGACCCCGGAGGAACTAAAAAAAGCACATGCAAAAACGAGTCTGGAAGAGGTATTCATTCATCTGATTGCTGAATATAAGGAGCAAGTCTAATGCATTTAAATGACCTCAAATCACCGCTGCGCGTTACCGCTTGGCTTATTTGGCGGGATATTCGATCATTATTCAGTAATTTTTGGAGCAGCATACTTGATGCTACTCTATTGCCAACAAGTATTGTATTGACCGGAGAATACGTGATGCCGTTGCTTGGACTGCCGGTGACATTTGGTACTTTTTTATTGGCAAGTTCGGTAATCGGAATGTGTTTTAACTCTGCTGGCACCGATGGCAACGATCTTATTGCTGATTTGGAATCAAATAGAGCGATCTCGTACGAACTTTCGTTGCCAACGACGTATTGGCTCGTTTGTCTGAAAATTGGTCTTGGCTATGCGATCAAGTCGTTCATGTTAAATCTTTTTATACTGCCCGTGGCATTTATCGTATTGCCGAGTTTACAGTTTGCAAACTTTAGCGTGATGAAATTTACGCTCATTTTTGCATCCGCAAATATCCTCTTTGGTTTTTGGGCGGTTTGTGTGGCCTTATGGGTTAAGGATTCGCTTGGGTATGGCCGTTTTTGGATCCGCTGGGGCTGGCTACTTTTTGTGGTAGGTGGCTATCAGTTTGACTGGGCTACCATGTACCGAGCTATGCCTCGAGCGGCGCTCATTAATCTTGCTAATCCTATGGTTTATGCTTATGAGGGGATGCGCGCAGCACTTATGGGCGGCGGGCATTCTATAAACTTCTGGCTATGCCTGGCAGCCCTTTGGTTTTTCATAGTACTTTTCGTTTTTGCCGATATCCATCTTTTTAAAAAGAGGCTTGATTGTGTCTGACATCATGTGTCAGAATTTCAGCAATCGATTTTGGTTTGAGGGAGAAAAGTATGGTTTATGCAAAAACGAGCGCACTCGTCGCGATTCTTGTTTCGCCTCTTTTGGGTGGTATGGAAAAAAATCCCCGCGAGTCATTTATTGGCAAGCATCGTTCAATGCCACCTGAGTCTGTGGCAAAAAAAGATGTCAAAAAAAATGAAAAAAACCAAGACAAGCCATCGCTTCATCAGGCACTGTACGAAGCGTTTAAAAATCAAGATCTGTATGCAGCTAAAAACCTTATCGATAAGGGCGCCAGCATTGATGGCCGGCCAGATGGCAAAGTTACCGTATTGCAGATGATGATGAGCCTAAGCCATCAGGATCCTAAAACGTACGGGGTGCTTATGGGTGAAATCATGACCTATGAGCAAAAAATACAGGAGCTTGCAGAGCTTAAGGAACAAAAGGTTGGCCCGATGAAGATGCACTATGCATCGGTGACCGCTGGCCAGCTTGACCTGCTTGATGCGGTCGAAACGCGGGCAGATGAGCGTGTTGCTGAGCTTTTGACTCAGGGTGTTAATCCAAACGTTCCCTCAAATTCGATGCGTAATCCGCTTTATGAGGCGGTTAAACGAAAAAACCAAGACCTTGCGCGCAGGCTTATTGATGCGGGGGCTCGTACCCGCTTTGCCCCTGATGGGAAGATGCTGATCCGCTTTTTACTGAATAAGCTACGAGCGCTTGATAAGGACAAATATGATGAATTTGTCCTTGAAATATACGCGTATGAAGATAAAGTTATAGCTGGGCTGAAGGGCAAAAGAGCCTTTACAAAAAGACCTAATTAATCAATACTAGAGCTAAAAGACTCTGACCATCTTTATGTAGGTATTTTCAATGAAAAAAGAACTTCATCCAGAAATTCATCATATTAAGGCTCAATGCGCCTGCGGGTATTCGTTTGAAACAACGTCAACCGTTCCTTCGATTGGCGTCACAATCTGTTCTGCCTGCCATCCTTTTTATACCGGCGCTCAGAAATTTGTTGATACCGCTGGTCGTATTGAGAAGTTTGAAAAGCGCTTCAAAAAAGGTGCTAAGTAGCGGCTATGGATATCTCCTGGCACGATCTACGAAAAAAACATCAGGAGCTGAGCAATCAGCTCCTTTCTCCTTCTTTAGATTATGCAACCCGGCAAGATGCGCAGCGCGAGCATTCACGACTTTCGGTACTGCTTGAAAAGCAGCAAATAATTGAAAAATTTATGCATGAACTGCAGTCAGCTCAGCAAGAGGCTGATCAGGCTCAAGATGCCCAACTAAAAGAGCTTTTTGAGCAGGAAATCATTGAACTGCGCGATAAATTGGCGCAAGCTCGCCAAAATCTTGACCTTATTTTATACCCGCCAGATCCGCTTGATGATCGCTCCGTCTTTTTAGAAATACGTGCGGGGACGGGGGGACAAGAGGCAGCCTTGTTTGCCGCTGATCTTACGAAAATGTATACCAATTATGCCCTTTCAAAAGGGTGGCAGGTTTCTCTGGCAGACATGAGTGAAACTGATCTTGGC
>JAGVKP010000077.1 GCA_020050475.1 Candidatus Babeliales bacterium | reverse complement strand
CTTAATCGAGCAGTCTCAACTACTTTTTGAGCAATTTCACATGCATCATCAATATCAGGAGATGCGTGCGCAACCTGGCTTACAAAAACAACGGCGGTAAGTAACGAAAGAGAAAAATAACGAATCGAGTTCATAAAATGACCCCCTAATGTATGAATAAACTAATAAACACGCCCCTTTTACTAGTAGCGTAATCGATCGATCTTTTGTGTCAAATCACTGATTCTAGCTGTAATAAATAAGGTAAACTTGCTCTTTTTACGGTAAAAAATGGCGCAACCCAAGCTGCCAAACGGCAAAAATGGCTAACAAACTGTCAATCCGATCAAGCACACCCCCATGACCTGGCAATAGGGTCCCGGTATCTTTTATGCGCGCTCGTCGCTTGAGCCAGGATTCAAAAAGATCACCCGCAAATGCAGCTCCTGCTAATCCGACAACAAGCAGGAGATAAGAAAAAAAATCAGGTTGCAATGCGTTCAGCCTGAGCGCCAACCACACGTAGGCACCGAGCGCTGCACAACCGCCAGCAAATCCTTCCCAGGTTTTTCCCGGGCTGATAGTCGGCGCAATTTTGGTGCGACCAACCGCTTTGCCCATCAGATACGAAAAGGTATCAAAAATAACCGCTGCGCCTACTAAAAAAAGAACCTGCCACCGACAGCAATCACTCATTAAAAGTTTCGTAAAACTAACCAGCGGAAAAATCAGATAGCCTCCCAAAACTAACCAATAGCCCACCGTGCCAACCGGCAGTAAAAGAGGAAGTTCGCAATAAGCAACGTACGCTAAAATCAAGGCAGCAGCGCCAGCAAGCGCCAAAGGGCTCACCCAAAATGTTCCCGTAAAAAGCGCGAGAAGAACAACGCCCGTTACCACTCTTAGTGTAAAACTACTCATCGCTCACTGACTCCGGAACGCTGCTTTGCAAGGATAGAAAGCGACTTGCGCAACAGTTGGTCAAAGCTTTCAGTACCGCTGGCTTGCGCTCGCGTCGCTGCCAGTACGGAACTAATTTCAGTACGGGAATAGTTGAGCGACTGCAGCGCGTCAGCCAACTCTTTCCACTGGGTACTGCCGGCGCCAGCATCGAATATGAGTGACCCGGAAGCAATCAATTTTTCAGCCGGTCCTTTCAGCTGGACAATAAGCTGCTCAGCCTTGCGCGCACCAATACCATTAAGAGCAGTCAGCGAACCGGTAGACCCGGTCATGAGAGCCTGTACAAATGCGCCGCTACTCATTTGAGAAAGAATCGAAAGCGCTATTTTGGGGCCGATGCCGGGGCATTTCAAAATAAGTTCAAAAACCGCTTTTTCTGACAAATGCAAAAAACCAAAAAGTGAAGGGCCGTGTTCAGAAGACCAGTTAAAATAGCAATAAAGGACAACCTGCTTGCCAACCTGAAGCTCAGCCGCCTGCGGGCTCATAAGTTCAAAACCTACCCCTGCAATATCCAGCGTTACGGTTAAACCCTCGACTGCACGGACCATCCCACTTAAGTAATTGATCATTTTTTGCCTTTCAACGAGCCAAGCTCTACCACTCGACAGCCCCACCACAGTGGGCCGTTATACTTTTTTATCTCTGGTACCGATTGACAATTGTACTCTATTTGTTACATTTTTCATTGCTCTGTGCGGGAATAGCTTAGCGGTAGAGCGTTGCCTTGCCAAGGCAAAGGTCGCGGGTTCGAATCCCGTTTCCCGCTCCAGTATATCTGGACGGTTTTGCCTTCAATAGATATAAATTTTACGTGCCTTATCAGTCAATCTACCTATTTTTGACTCTTTTTTTATTTACACTACCTATGACACTCACTCGTATCACGATTTTATGTATAAAGGTCCTACGATGAAATCAATTATGCAAGAAGCTTCATCTGTTATGAAAGCTATCGATACTGCGTGGCAAGCTGCCGGCAAGCCAACTGAATTTACCGTCAAAGTTTTTGAAGAAGCGGAAAAAAACTTTATCGGATTTACGACCAAGCCTGCAAAGATTGCTCTTTTTTTCCAAGCACCCGCTGCACCGCACCAACGCCGATCAGATGATGCTCGCTTTAAGCAGCGTCCGCGCCAGCAAGACCCAAAGCGCGATCACCAGCAATCAGCACCGCAGCAGGTAAAAAAACAGATTCAGCCTTCTCAGACACACCCCCAACCGCAACGCCAACTACCAAATGAAGCTGAACAAAATGTGGGCCCTATTTGGAATAATGAACTGATTGAAAAAGCACGCGAATGGATGAGCGGCACACTCAAAGCTATCGGCCAAACAGCCCCTTCATTTGACGTAGCGACTGATCATTATCTTCTGCGCCTCACCATCAACCAATCGCCATTTGAAGATGCGCATAAAGAGCGCGAGTTTTTCAGACACAGCTCATTTTTGCTCTTGTGCAGCCTCAAGCGCACCTTTAAGCGCCCACTTCGTGGCTATAAAATTCTTATTACCCGGCCATGAGTTTAAGTCACGATGAACAAACTATTATCGCGCAGTGTACCCCGATAGGTTCCGGGGCAGTGGCACTTTTACGCCTTTCTGGCAATGATGCACGCGAGATTGCCGCTCGCATGAGCACACTCCCGAATGGCACTCTTGCCAGCGCAGCAACGCATACCATTCAGTACGGATGGGTCACAAGCGAGCATGCGCAGCGCATTGACGAAGTGCTTTTTTTGGTAATGCACGCGCCGCGAACATTTACTGGCCAAGATACCGTAGAAATAACCTGCCACAATAATCAGTTTTTAATTGAAGCGATTATTGAGCGCGCTCTGCAATGCGGCGCACGGATAGCGCAGCAGGGAGAGTTTACGCGCCGTGCCTTCATGAATGGCAAGATAGACCTTTTGAAAGCAGAGGCGATCAATGAGCTTATCCATGCGCCAAATCAGCAAGCGCTGAAATCGAGCATGGCGCAACTACAAGGAAGTTTTTCTTCTTGGGTAGCAGAGATTGAAAAGCTGCTTTTGCATTGCCATGCCTATTGCCAAGCAAGTTTTGAATTTCTTGACGAAGAGCTTGAATTTGCCGCAACAATCACCCACCAACTGAGCGCAATTGCAAATAAAATTAATCTTCTTATTCACTCTTTTGACAGCAACCAGCAGATAAAAAATGGCATCCGTATTGCGCTTATCGGGAGCGTCAATGCCGGCAAATCATCACTTTTTAATGCACTTCTGGATAAACATCGCGCAATTGTCTCACCGCAAGCAGGGACTACGCGCGATTCAATCGAAGGGCTGTTTACCCTTGAAGGCATTCTGACAACGCTCATTGATACCGCAGGATTACGCCAGACTGATGATCAGATAGAGGCTGAGGGGGTCGAGCGCGCATGGCAAGAGGCAGCATCGGCCGATATTATTCTGCTCGTCACCGATAGCTCTCGATCACTAACCGAGCATGAGCGCACTCTTTATAATCAGATCCTTGAAGCCGATCAGCGCAAAATTATTACCGTCGCCTCAAAAATAGATTGCGCTCAAAATAGCGCACATGTTGAGGCAATAAAACCAATGCAGGCCGTCTCAACTCGCAAGCCTGAAACTATCCACGCATTAAAAAATGCAATCTGCGACAAAATAAATTTACTTTTTTCCAAAAACGATCTACCATTTTTACTCAATCAGCGGCATCTGCGCTGCCT
>JAGVKP010000115.1 GCA_020050475.1 Candidatus Babeliales bacterium | reverse complement strand
TGTTGGAGAAATTGCAGAGCAAGAAATAAGAAAATATATCCAAGATCAATAAATTATCCTTTAAAAAGCCACGGCCTTTAGGCCGTGTGAAATTTACTTTTTCTGGATTTTCTGCTCGCTCAAGCTGAATAACTTTTGCTACCACTTCTAGGCAGCGTAAATCACACTGCCTCGCTGCATCAAAGAGTTTTGCGCGATTGGCGACACCATACAGATGCGACTCGGCACAAACTGCGAGTAAAAAAATTACCGAACGAATCGAAAAGTTCATCAAGATCTCCAATCGCGATATTTTTCAATAAGCACCGGCGCCAATGAGGCCAGCGCTAAAAGCGCAAAAAGAAGCGTAAAATGCCAGGAAAAAATATCGTTGATACTTTCAAGCGCAGTAAACTCTTTTCCTGCATACGCATAAATAAAAGTTCCGGGAATAAGCGCAATAATCATTGCTGCTATAAATTTCCAGAGCGGAACAAATGATATACCGGCAAGCATATTAATAACCGCAAACGGCGTTCCAGGAAACAGCATCAATGAAAGTAGATAGGAAAATCCATGGGCATCAAAATCTTTTTGAAATACCGCAAGCTGCTCATTTTTTTGGTGATTAATGCAATCGCGAAATAGATAGCGAAAACAATAAAGTGAAATAACCGCGCCGCTAAGCGCACCTATTAAGCTATACATACCACCAAAGAAACCGCCAAAAAAAGCACCGCTTGCAACGGTCAAAAGCGGCGTAACTGGCAAGCAGGCAACAATAGCCATGGCAAAAATAGTCATAAAAATAAGCGCACTACGCAGCGGATGAGCTTGCACGAAATAGTTAAGTTGGACATGATGCGCCTGCAATTTTTCAAGCGTCAACCATGAAAGAAAGCCGCGCGTATATAAATAATACCACAGACCGCACGCCATCAAAAAAAATAGAAGTATCAACCTTTTTTTCAGGCGCGGAGCAGACTTTTTCACGTTCTCCCTTTTTTTTACCATTTACTGTAGGAAACTTACATCAATAAAAGCAAGCTTCACAAGCGCATTGCCAAAAGCCGCTCGACCAGAAAATCAACCTCTTGGATGGTATTGTAAAGATAGAAACTCACGCGTACCGCACTTTCAATACCCAATCGCTGCGCAAGAGGTTGTGCACAAAAATTACCAGCACGCACGCAGATGCCAAACTGATCAAGATAGGCGGCAATATCATGCGCATGATAGCTTTCGTGAACAAAACTGACTAAATGCCCTTCTTTCTTGATCTGTTCAACTGGCCCTAAAAATCTAAACGACGGATCAACACTCAATCCATCAATAAGTCGTCGACACAACGCCGCTTCATGAGCTGCAAGTTCGGCAAAGGAAATCTGCTGCATAAGGTACTCTACCGCCTGCGCAAGCGCTATTGCCTGCCCGACTGGCTGCGTACCTGCTTCATAGCAGTGCGGCGCTTTCAGCCAGGTAGCTTTGGCAAATGAGGCATCAAATATCATACCTCCGCCAAATTGATACGGTACCACTTCCGGCTGCACTGATGATTTGATAAAAAGTACCCCGATCCCTTCAGGCCCAAGCATTTTATGGCCAGAAAAAACGAGGAAGTCTACGCCTAATTTTTCGGCATCAATGCGCTCATGCGCGACGGTTTGGCAGCAATCGATAAGCAGTTTCGCGCCAACTGCTCGAGCCCGCGCCACTAATGGCTCAGGATCAATTTTGGTACCAATAGCATTTGAGCGATGCGTAAAACTCACCAACTTCGTGCGATCGGTAATAATTGATGCAAGATTATCAAGCTGTAAAATCCCATGATCATCAATCGGTATAAATTTAATGACCGCTTGTGTACGTGCTGCGACCACTTGCCAGACGACCAAATTAGAATGGTGCTCAAGCTCAGTAAGTACAATTTCATCCTCCGGTCGCAGATGGTGCATTGCCCAGCCAAAGGCGATAAAATTAATTGATTCGGTAGCACTTTTAGTAAAAACAATCTGCGAACTATCCTGCACTCCCAAAAATACAGCTATCGTTTCCCGGGCGTGTTCATAAAGCCGCGTCGCATTTTCAGCCAATGCATAAAGACCGCGATGCACCGGCGCGCAGGATTGCTCATAATAGCGGGAAAGAGCATTGATTACCTGCTGCGGCTTCTGGCTTGTTGCTGCATTATCACAATAGATCAGCTTGCCAGCAGGCACATACGGTTGTTGAAAAATAGGAAAATCTTCTTTAAAATCTTTCATCTTTTTTCGATAAGATTATGCATTATTCTTATTACCACTTTCGTCATCATTTTTTGCTTGATCAAATGCTTGCTGAATTTCAAGTACCCGTTTATTTATTTTGTTTATAAGAGCAGATGCTTGTTCAAACATTTTCTCATCGCCATTATCACACGTATTGCGAGCAAATTCATAGAGTTTTTTTTGCGCTTCCTTCAAAAAATCGGGTGCGACTCGTATCTGCTCAACCGTCAAATCTTGAAATAAATCAAACAGTTTTTCAAGAGCGGTGACCGCGGAGCTCGGAGTACCATCAAAAATGGCCAAAAGAAGCGCAAATGGTATCTCTTCACGAAGCAGCTCTGGCATTTTTTTATTAAGGTAAAGATGCGCTAGATCTTCCTGTATGGCTTTTTGGCCACTCGTTCGCTGATCACAAGCAGGTAACGCATGGAAAACTGATAATCGTAAAAGCAGATGCGCTAGTTTTGACTCTGCTTGCTCACTTTTGGACAAATCATTCGCGTGAACATTTAGTTTTTTTTCATCGATAAG
>JAGVKP010000087.1 GCA_020050475.1 Candidatus Babeliales bacterium | reverse complement strand
TATTTTTTGTACATATCAAGAGGATGAGAACTTAAATAAAAACCGATCACTTCGCGCTCTTTTTCAAGTTTTTCTTTATTTTCCCAGTCTGCTCGCGGTGAAAAATGATGCTGCGGCTGATCCGATGTGGATCCGGTTTGTTCGCTAGCGCCAAAAAGACCGAGTTGGCCAGTTAAGCGTGATTTTTTAAGTTGTGTTCCCTGTTCCATCACCGTCTCAAGTTCATCATATTTTTGTGCGCGGTTGCCGGGTAGCTCATCAAATGCACCGGCACAAATAAGATTTTCAATGACGCGTTTATTGACGGTGCGTAGATCAACACGCGAGCAAAAATCGAGAAGATCTGCAAACGGTTTTTTGGTGCGCTCTGCAATGATCGTTTCAAGTGCTGCTGAACCTACGTTTTTAATGCCGCGTAATCCAAAAAGTAGTTCGCCATTCACAACGGTAAATTCGATATCTGAGTGGTTGATAGACGGGGGTAAAATAGTCAGCCCACGTTCTTTTGCTTCTTGCAGATAAAAAGACATTTTTTCCGGATGATCAGCTTCTAAAGAAATCAGGCAGGCCATAAATTCAGCAGGATAGTGAGCTTTCAAGTAGGCCGTTTGGTACGCAATGAGTGCATAGGCTGCTGAGTGCGATTTATTAAAACCGTAACCGGCAAAGTAGGCCATTAAATCAAAAAGCTCCCCCGCTTTTTGTCCAGCAAAACCATTTTGAGTGGCGCGATCGAGGAAAATCTGCCGCTGTTTGGCCATCTCCTCAGCCTTTTTTTTACCCATCGCGCGGCGCAGTATGTCAGCCTCGCCCAATGAATAGGAGCCGATAGTTGAAGCAATTTTCATCACCTGTTCTTGGTAGACAATTACGCCATATGTTTCCTGCAATATTGGTGCAAGCTGATCAAAAAGATACGTAATTGCCTGTTTGCCGTGTCGCCGTAAAATGTAATCATCCACCATTCCAGAACCAAGTGGGCCGGGCCGATAAAGCGCGTTTACCGCAATAATATCCTCAAATTTATCCGGCTGTAGCTTGACCAGCACGTCTTTTAATCCATCAGATTCAAGTTGAAAGACGCCGGATGTGTTTCCTTTGCCTAAAAGTGCGAACGTTTTGTGGTCATCAAGCGGTAACTTGTCGCTATCAAGTTTGATGCCGTGATTTTTTTCAATATGCTTCAGAACGCGATCAATGAGCGTTAAGTTTTTAAGGCCCAAAAGATCGATCTTTAAAAAACCGATGCTCTCAAGCTCCGTCATTGCATACTGCGTAACCAACTCGGTACTTTTTGGCGGTACATAAACCGGTAAAACTTCATCGATCGGTTCGGGGGATATGACGATCCCTGCCGCATGCTTTGAAGCATGACGCGTAAGCCCTTCAAGCTTGCCAGCGATTTCAAATAGCTTGCTGACTGTAGGATTGGCTTCAATCATCTGCTTGAGGCGCGGTTCTTGCTCAAGGGCATCTTTGAGCGTTATTTTGAGCTGTTCAGGAATCAGATTAGTAATCGCATTGGCATCATCAAACGGAATCCCCAATGCGCGTGCGACATCTTTTACTACTCCTTTGGCAAGCATAGTACCGAAGGTGATAATCTGGCCTACCTTTTCGTGGCCATATTTATCCCGCACGTAATTAATAACGCGCTCGCGGCCTTCGATGCAAAAATCGATATCAATATCAGGCATGGTGATACGTTCTGGATTTAAAAAGCGCTCAAAAAGAAGATTATATCTTAGTGGATCGATGTTTGTAATCTCCAATGCCCACGCAACGAGCGATCCGGCAGCAGAACCCCGGCCCGGCCCGACCGGAATACCAGTACGTTTGGCCCATTGAATGAAATCGCTCACGACCAAGAAATAACCAACAAATCCCATTTTGGTGATGAGCGCAATCTCTTCATCAAGGCGGGCCTGATACGTTTCGCGCTGATCTTGAGGGATACGTTCTTGGCTGATAAGCTCTTCAAAACCTTTGACGCATAAATGGGCAAAATAGGTTTCGGGTGTATGATCCTGCGGAATAGCAAACTGCGGGAAAAAGAGCTTGCCGGTTTCAAAGCTAAAGTCGCATGAATCAGCAATAATACCGCTATTCCAGACTGCTTGCGGATGATCTTTAAAAAGCTCGAGCATTTCAGTTTGAGTGCGCATATACGGGCGGCATTGGCCGAACGTAAAGCGATCCTGATCAGTCATTTTTGCCTGTGTTTGTACCGCGAGCATTACCTCATGCGCTTCGCGATCATCAGGCAGTACGTAATGGCAATCCCCAGTAGCTACCAGCGAGATATTTTTTTTGCTGCTCCATTCATACAGCTTACTATTGAGCTCGCGCTGCTCTTGCTGGTCCTCTGGTTGTACTTCCAAGAAAAAGCGATCACGGCCAAAAGTGCTCAAAAACCAATCCATCCGGCTTTCGGCCTCTTTTTCTTGTCCGGCCATCAATAGCCCGGGTATATGCCCACCAAGGCAGGCAGTGGTAGCGATAAGGCCCTCAGAATGTTTTTCAAGTATCGAGTAGTCGATGCGCGGTTTAAAATAAAACCCTTTTTGATAAGCAAATGAAAGGAGCTTGCAGAGATTACGGTAGCCGATTTTGTTCTGAACGATCAGGATAAGATGATGATATTTTTTTTCGACATTTTTGTGCGTGACGTCATCGGTAAAGTACGCTTCGATGCCTAAAACCGGTTTAATGGAAGCTTTTTTACACAGCTGGAAAAATTTTACGGCACCAAACACATTACCATGATCAGATATGGCAAGCGCTTTCATCTGCTGTTCTTTGCCAAAAGCAACGAGCCGTTCAAGCGTAATGGCGCCATCCAAAAGGGAATAATCAGTATGAAGATGAAGATGAGTAAAATGTTGGGACATGCGTAATTTGCGGTAAAAAGTGATAAAAACTGTCTTTCTAGTGTACGCAAAGTGCAAAAAATGTGGAGAAAAAGCTCAGTGGGTTAAAAACAAAAAGCGCGTATGACCGCTATAAAAAATGCCAATCTGGTTATTTTATGGCTATTTGTTAGAGTAATAGTACTGAAGTTAAATATTTATAAACTCTTATAGGGTTGGGATATTATGATGAAAAAACAGTTACTTGTTGTGATTAGTGCATTTCTTGTTTCTGTGTCTGTCAGGCCTATGATTTGGGAAGATCAGATGGTGTGGGATCGTGAAGAAGGAGCGCACTTGCGTTCGCTTACCAGTGAATCGTATCTGACTAAAAAACAGCAGGAAGAACCGGTTGTAGAGAAAAAAAAGCCGGAAATTGCTGAGAAAAAATCTGAACGCGTTGAGGTGATGGTATTTGATAAATCAAGCGGCAAAGATCTTTTTAAGCCGGTAGAATTTGCAAAGCCAGTTCAGCAAAAATGCTTGGCAGATATCTTCCGCGAGGAATATCAGGCGATACTTTACGTTATAAATCAACTTCAAATGAGCAGTGAGAATGAATTAATTCATTTTGATAAAAAGACGGCTGACTGGATAGCTGCATACGCTAATTATTCAGTTGATGCTTTGCCGCATTTGAAAGAAAACAATTTGTATGAGCTTATTGCACAAAATGAGATTACCAAGCAGGCCGTACTTGATTTTCTGCAGGTAATTCAACATGTGATTAATTCTGTTGTGCTAGATTGTTATCATGGTTCTTTAAAAGCAGTTGAAGACTTTGTGAATGCTCAATATAACGAGCTACTGCAAAAAGTATCGTAATAAAATACGAGATTTCGAAAGGCCCG
>JAGVKP010000086.1 GCA_020050475.1 Candidatus Babeliales bacterium | reverse complement strand
TTTGGCCTTGGGGTGCTCGTTTCCTATTCGTATATTGCGACCAACTGTTGGCTCTTTTTTACCAACGGAAAATACGAACGCATTTTTAAGGCGCTCTTTTGTATAGCAGCATTTGGCGGTGCACTTGGTAAAGTAGAGGTGGTTTGGAATTTGACTGATTTGGTCAATGCCGCACTGCTTATTTTAAATCTTGTCGGTCTTGTCTGGCTTACGCCCTTTTTAAAAAAACAGATGGCTCACGCGTAGTCATAAAACTATCAGTGAATTGCATTTGCCCATACATATGCGGTAAGACAAAATAAATATAAAGGAGATGTATGAAGCGAATAATAATGGCACTGATCTTTTTTTGCTTAGCGTACGTGAACACTTTTGGAATGGAAAAAGTTTCCAGCGCTCCCGCATCTTTAAATTTACCTGAATCGTTTCGGGTGATTCTTGGGCAAGGGCAGCAACAAAAAGCGATAATGATTGATAAGCCAGCTGCGCGGCAGATTTTCAAAGTGCTTGTAGAAAAGTCGCTACTTTTATCAAAAAAAATTAATGAACTACAGAATAAAAAACAGATTGCTATCCCTGAAATTTCGTACGTACAGTTTAACCAGCTCATGCGTGTCGCGCCGGTATTGAATGATGAAAAAAAATTAGTTGCTAAGCTGAAAGAGTACGATTCGCCCTATACGCTAACCTGGCTTTTGCAGGGCGCCGAAAACTTAAAGCTTGCCAATCTTTCTTTGCTTGTTATGAAAGATTTGGTAATGATGGTTTCCGGCCAAAAGATGGAGCGAAATTGGCTTGCCAAAAAACCATCTGAGCAGATACTGCGCGTAACTGACTTTTGTTCCTGGTTTGAGTCGATGATCGATCAGTTGCCGCGCAAACAAGAGATTAAAAAATTTGTTGAGGCTTACCTTGATATCGTAATTCAAAAAATTGCGGCGACGAAAATGAACCTACCAGAAAAAAGCGTTTCGGCAGCTGAATTTGACCGCGATCTTCTTGCTTTGGCTTCTCAAGGAAAAGTTCGTACCAGTAGTTTGGCAAAACCTGAACAAGGAAAATCTGTCACTGCCGGCAAAACTATTTTTTCATTGAGTGTTGGTAATAATAATGAGTGGTTAATTGCTGCAACAGAAACTGGCCCCAAAGTGTATGCATTTGACACACTTAAGCCTATTGCTGCCGTCAATGCTCCTGCGGCGCAGATGGCGGTTGCCGCCCATCCACAAAAGCCGATCTTTACTTTCAGTAAAGGCAATGAGGTAGTGCTTTATGAAAAAAATGAGCAGCGAAGCCTTGCTAATTTGGGTGGTTATGTGACTGATATGGCATTCAGCCCTGATGGCAACTATTTAGCAGTAGCCGGCTTTGATAAAAGCGTTTTTTTGTTTGACGTTCCTGAGGGAAAGCTTAACCGTACCATAGTTATTGGCGAAACGAGCACGGCGGTTTGCTTTGATACAGCAAGTGAGTATCTATTTGTAGGTACACAATCAGGAAAATTTATAAGAAAAAATGTAAAAGGTTTAGTGAGTGCGGATAAAGAGTTTAAGCTTTATGCAAATCCAATATCTTCAATTGCTGTCAATCAAAAATCAACGATCGTTGCCATGGGCTTCATGAACGGTGTGGTTGCGATTGTCAATACGGCAACAGGTGAAAAGCTCTTACAAGCAAAAGTTCCAGGGGAAGTTCGCGCACTGCAATTCTTACCGGATGGTAACCTTTTGAGGGCGATTGATTCGAATGGTGAGTTACTATTGATCGATTTACAATTGCTCAATTTTCGTCAGCCACTTATGTTGTGCGAAAAAATGATTTTAGCCAACCTTATTTCACCTGTTTTGGAAAAGGAGCACAAAGAAAAGGGTGTTCAGCAAAGTAAATTGATTATTCATGTTATGAAATTGAGTACAGATTTTTCTGAGCTTCTTTCGAAACTGCCTCCTGCGTTAGATATTAGATTAAGAAATCATCTCAAATTTGAAGAACGTGAGCGTAGATATGATTTTAAAAAAGAAGAAAAGCCGAAAGAAATGACGACTCAAGAGATTATGAAGGAGCTTGAAAAGCTATCAAAAGAAGAGGGGGTAGAAGAAGTACTACCCGAGCAGAAAGCAGTACAAGAAAAGACCACTACCGCTATTCCACCAGCCGTGCAAAAAAACTTTTTACAGCGTTTTTATTCTTGGCTTACGGGAAAATAAAGAAAGAGGTAACGCGCTGAAAAAGTTTTTGATACACTACGCTTTATGAAAAATATTATCTTACCATCATTCTATCCAGTCGCTTGCCATACTGATCACATTGGTCCGGGCTCGATTTTTGTCGCAGTACACGGAGCCAAGCAGGATGGTACTGCATATATTCCGACTGCGCTTGAAAAGGGTGCGCGCATTATCGTCATTGATCAGCAAGCGCACTTAGATGAGGGCACACGTGTATTAATTGAGCACAAAAATGCGTTGCTCATGCGCGTTGAAAACCCACGCCGTGCGCTGGCGCTCTTGAGTGCGCACGCTGCTGGTTACCCGGCTGAACGCCTTAAAATTATTGGTATTACGGGCACCAAAGGGAAAACGACCACGAGTTTTTTACTTTTCCATCTTTTGCGCACTGCGGGTAAAAAGGTGGCGCTTTTAAGCTCGGTGCACAATGCTATCAATGATACCGTTTATGAAACGGAGTTGACGACGCAGCAGCCTGACTATTTGCAAGTCTTTTTTCGTGCATGCGTGCTTGCTGGTATTGAATACGTCGTTATGGAAGTGGCAGCACAAGCGCTGACGCTTGAGCGCGTGTGTGGGCTGATGTTTGATGGCATTGTTTTTACTAATTTTTCTCAGGAGCATGCAGAATTTTATCGCACGTACGAGGAATATTTTCAGGAAAAATCACGCATTTTTCAGCAGGTAAAAAAAGATGCGCCGTGCCTGGTAAATCGCGATATGCCACTTTTTGAGCGCCTTAAAAATTTCTGCCCGATGATTGAAGACTTTTCACTGCACGAGCCGACGGCTCAGCATTATGCGCGATTAGTTTCGTCAGGATGGAATGGCATCCATCTTGAAATGTATGATGCGCAGCAATCATATGAGCTACCAGTACGCAATCTTATTGGTGATTTTAATGCCTATAATCTTTTGGCAGCTGCTGGCATGGCGCGCAAGCTGGGGATTTTACCGGAGCAGCTTACGCACGGCTGCGCGAGTTTTGCTGGTGTGCCCGGGCGATTGGAACTTTATTCATTGCCCAATGGTGCACGCGGTATTATTGATAAAGCACATAATCCGTCATCATTTACTGCCGTCTTTGCAACATTGCGCACGCTGACTAATCATCTGATTGTCGTTTTTGGTGCGGGCGGTGATCGCGATGCGACTAAGCGACCGGTAATGGGAGCGATCGCTGCACAGTTTGCTGATACCATTATTATTACTTCCGATAATCCGCGCTCTGAAAAAGTAGAAACGATTATTGAGCAGATTGTTGCTGGTATTGATGAAAGTAAAAGAGGCAATGTACTGACGATTGTTGATCGACGGGCAGCAATTGAGCACGCATATCGTCTATCCAAAAAAGGCTCAATTATTGCGTTGCTTGGTAAAGGGCCTGACGAATATGAGCTGGTTGCAAACGTCAAGACTTATTTTAGTGAACGTGAAATTTTACAATCATTGTAAAAGGTGAGCATGCGATTTATAGATATTAGTTGGCCGATTACTCATGGCATGACGGAATATAAAGACCGCAAATCCGTCTCTTTAACCGCCATTAAGACTATCGCAGCCGATAAAATGCGCGAATCGATGCTTGGTTTTCATAGTCATACGGGTACGCACGTCGATGCTCCGGCGCATTTTATGCCGGATGGCGCGACGATAGAAAAAGAGCCCTATGATCATCTTATTGGTCCGTGTCGCGTTATAGATCTTACGCATTGCAGCTTAGCAATTACGCGCGCAGATCTGGAGCGCAAAGATTTGCATGTAGGCGAGCGCATTTTGTTAAAAACGATTAATAGTAAGCGATCTGCTGATGAAGTATTTGATCCCGCATTTATTTATGTGGCAGGAGATGCAGCTGAATACTTCGTCGAGAAAAAAATTAAAACGATCGGCATTGATTATCTAGGAATTGAGCGCAATCAACCGGATAGAGAAACGCATCTTGCCTTGATGCGTGGCGGAATTACGATCATCGAAGGGTTACGTTTAGCGGACGTTGCCTCCGGGCAGTACCAACTGATCTGTTTGCCATTACTCATTCCTGGATGCGACGCGGCACCGGCACGTGCCGTTTTAGTTCAGGAGTGATGGGAGCTCTTTAAGTGCTTGCTCAAATGGTACTGCAGTGGCTGGTCCGTGATACTCTTGATGTTTGCCAAGATATATCAAATGAAGTCGTGCTTCTGGATACTCTTCATGAAAACTTTTAAGCCCGCTTAATGTTTTGGGTGTTATCGTAGCTGAGCTTTTTATTTCGAATGCATGTAATCCCCGGGGACCATAAAGAATAAAATCTACCTCTTTGCCATCAAGTGTGCGCCAGAATGATATCGTATACCCGAGTTCGTAATAGTCATTGATAGCGCGTAGTGATTGGAAAAAAATTGTCTCAAGTGCCGCACCGCCAATTTCTTGTAATGAATCAAGGGGGCCGCGTGGGCGCATCGTATTGTATACGCCGGCATCAAAATAATAAAATTTTTGATGGCTGATTACTTTTCGTTTGGCACGCATTGAAAATACTGAAATGCGCGAAGCGATGAGGAGATCTTCAAGAATATCAAAGCACGTGCTTACTAATGCTCTATTGACGCCGGCTTCACGTGCGATTTCAGAATAGTTAAGTACTTGCCCTTGCGAAAAACTCGCTACCTGCAGAAAGCGAGTAAAAAGACCAATCTTGCGCGCGATCCCTTCCTCAAAAACCTCCTCTTTTAAATACATTTGTACGTAGCTCTCAAGATATTTTTCAGGATTGGGGTGGGTGAGCGCAGTTGGCAGGAGGCCGTAAAGCAATGCCCGCTCAAGATTAAAAGATTCGCCTACTTCCTGAATCGTGAGTGTGTGCATATGATAGCGAAGTGCGCGACCAGCAAGAAGATTGACGCCGGCGCGTCGCAAGGAGCGAGCGCTTGAGCCGGTGAGCAAGAATTTAATTTTTTTATGTTCGATGAGTCGGTGGACTTCATTCAGGAGTTCCGGTACGCGCTGTACTTCGTCGATGATCACCCACTTTTGATAACCGGGTGGTATCAGATTTTCAAGGCGATCCGGCCGCGCAGAAAGTGTGCTATATAAAGAAAAATCTAAAAGATCCAGATAAAGGTCGCTCTTAAGATTTTCTTTTATATAAGAAGTTTTACCGGTTCCCCGGGGGCCAAAAAGAAAAATACTCTGAGTACCTTCGAGTGGAAGTTTC
>JAGVKP010000118.1 GCA_020050475.1 Candidatus Babeliales bacterium | reverse complement strand
CCAAAGACCGTCTCGTATGCTTGAATGGTCAGCCCCAAGCTGGTCGCGCCACTTTCACTCACGCCGCTTGCAATAATCATAAGCGCCACCATAAAGCAGACCAAGTTGGTACTGATAAAAACGGAAAGCATTGAAAGCACCCCATTTTTAAACGGTTTATGGACATCGGTACCGCCAAAAAGGACTGCTGCCGAACCCAGCCCGGCCTCTGAGGCATTAATCGTGCGCGCAAATCCGTAGCGCATCGCTTGCTGCACCGTAAAACCCAGACACCCTCCAGCTACCGCTTTTCCGGCAAATGCGCAGCTGACAATAAGCTTGAGCGCCGGAATCAATGATGCCCAATGATATGCTAATACAATCAGCGCCGTACTAAAAAATAAAATCACCTTAATCGGCACCAATGCATCAGCAACCAAGACAATCCGCCGCGCGCTACCTGAAATGACGACGACGACAAATATAAAAAGAGCCGTTGCAACGACGAGTGGCGAAACGCCAAAAAGATAGACACATCCAAAACAGATTGAATTTGATTGCATGCCAGCGCTTGCTGCCAAGCCAAGCAGCACGAGAAAAAGCGCATACAATTTTGCCCACCATCTACCGCCCGGCAATTCAGCTAAATAGATGACCGGCCCACCAAGCGTCATATCCCCCAACTGCATTGAAGGGAATGCCGTACCGATAAAAACTTCGACAAAGCGCAATGCCATGCCCAAAATCCCGAGCACAAAAATCCAGAATGCAGCCCCGGGACCACCAGAAGCGACCGCGGTCGCCACACCAGCAATACTTCCATTACCTAAGCTGACACTGAGGGCATTGATGAGTGCTTCTAAAGGACTCATATCCCCTTTGGTTTTATGCATTTCTCGTTTTAACGTCAGTCGCCACGCATAGCCAAAAGAGCGAAATTGCACGTAGCCGGTCACGATCGTAAAAAAAAGAGAAATACCAACCACAAAAAAAATAAGCGGCCAGCCCCAGATTGCATCCGCCGCTGCGATAATAAGCGTAGAGATATCCATGGGTGCTCCTTGTCCTTTTTTAATACCATGAGTAATCTGATGGAGCTGAGTGTATATCTCCTCATAATTTTTAGCGAATAGTTGCGAGCGACATTCTTATGAAAATTGCTGCTCTTGATCTTGGTGACCAATGGATTGGCATCGCGCTTTCTGATTTGCTGGCAATGACCGGCCGCCCACTCAAAACGATTACGGCAGCCGAGCTGCAGACAACGGTTAAGGATCTTTTAGCACGAGAGCCGATCAGCGCGATCGTCGTCGGACTGCCCATTACACTACGCGGCACCCAAAGCGAGCAGACGCATAAAATCAGATCGCAGTTTGAGCAGCTTGCCAAACAGTTTCCGACCGTCAGCTGGCATCTATGGGATGAGCGACTTACCAGCCAACAGGCAGCTGCGCTTAAAAAAGGACACTCCAAAGAAGAAAAACTAAAACAGCATGCAATTGCTGCCGCTTTTATCCTGCAGTCATACCTTGATCATCTTGCGTATAAAAAAGCAATCCTCGACACGCAATCGTAAAAATTGTCAATTTGATTTCTTTGTATGCTATACTTTTTAACAAAGAGAAAAATTGAGAGTTAATGCAAGCAGGAGGCAAGGTAATGAGGTGCAAAAAATGTGCTGGCCTGATGGTTTTGCAATCGTTTTTTGATCATTTTTTAAATTTTGAAGGCTGGAAATGCTTAAATTGCGGCAAAGTAATAGCCAAGAAAGAAAAAACGCTCGAATATGATGCATTCAGTATTTTTTACCAACAGCAAAAGTGCAAAAACCGTAAGTAGCCTACCGCGATGAATAATTTTTTTGTAGCTGCCCAAGCAACTTATACCCATCTTGAACTGGGGCTCTTTAGTGGCAGTCAGCAAAAATTTTTCACCCAGATTGAAAAAAAGGATGCCAGCAAAAAACTCATCCCGGCAATTGAAAGCATTTTAAAAGATCACCATCTGGCCTTGCCATCAATTACAGGATGTATCGCAAACGCTGGCCCTGCTCCGTTCACCACGCTGCGCGTCTTACTTTCTACGCTCAACGGGATTGCTTTTGCGCACCGATTAAAACTCATTGAAGTTGATGGCCTGAAAACATTCGTGGCTGAATATCAAGATCCGGCCTGGCCCGCAACCGCGTACCTTTTGAATGCGTTTAATCGCGAGCTTTATTGCGCATTTGAGCAACCGGGCCAACCGCTCACTATTTCTATACTTTCCGTTGATGCATGCATTGATTATGTAAAAAAAATATCAAGCGGCCCGTGGCGCATAATTGGCAACGGCGCATCGTTATATGAAAATGAATTTAAGAACGCACTTGGCAATCGCGTATTTTTACCAGCCGATACGCCAGATTTTTGCTCACTGCAAGCACTCGTCAATCAAGCACTCGCTGGCGCCGGTACCCAAACGAAGCAACTCCTGCCGCTCTATGTAAAGCACCATACCTATAAGCCATCAATTGCTGCATAGCAATTCATATACCCTTAAATACGATAATTCTCTTTGAGCAGTTTTTTGATTGATTCTGGTAGCGTATCGTATATCTCTTTTAAAGCGGACGTCAGTTCGATCTTCTTATTTTTTTCGTATTCATGCTTGATAAGCAAAATGAGCATTACCTGATCAAGATCAAGTAGATCGAGCAAGCGAAACTCCCAATAAGCAATCTTTGTAACAAACACCAACTGCAACTGCATACCGTCAGCGCTCCACAAAATATTTCTCAGATATTCTTTCGAAGGAATTTCGTAAAAAAATGTTGCGCTCCTTACATCCCAAAATCGAATTATTCCACCTTGATGATCACCTGACGCTATCGCAAGCACCTCGTTATTAGCGCTCCAGGATAATTGCTGAATGGGATATTTAGACGTTGGAATTGTATGAATAAGCTTACCTGTTTGCGTACTCAAGATTGTAACGACTCCACGATCATCTTCTACTGCCAGGAGATTGCCATTGGGGCTCAAAGAAATTTTTTCAACACTTCTATTATTTTTGAACTCACGAATGAGACTTCCTTTTCGAGCAATCAGAATTTTGATCGAAAGATCATCTTTAGGTAGAATGACCAGGACAAGCAGCGTACCATCACGATCCCATACGGCCATATCAATAAAATCGTCCTGTGGAAAAAACTCTTCGCCTGTTTGCGCATTGAATAAACGTAAACCTACTAGAGATGCCAATATCAATAGTTTGCTATCAGGACTCCAAACGACCTCCCTCAGTGGTCCCCCGGGAGAGCGTAGCGTATACAGTAGATTTTGTGTTTTGAGATCATAGACAGCTACTCCTAATAAATTTAACTGCGTCAGCAGTTTTGCATTATCAGGGCTGAATGATACCAAATTTTCTATATCATCGACTTGAAAATCCTGTATAAGTTTTTCGTTTTTTACTTGCCAGATCTTAATCCTGTTACCTGATTGCGTGGCCAACAAAGTACCGTCTTTGCTTAAGCAATAACTGTCAACTGCGCCAGTCTTCAACTCATGTAAAAGCTCACCCGTTTTTGCTTTCAAGATCTTAATAACCTTGTCCCCTTTTTGAGCAAACAGCAGCTCATCTGGCTTGGAGAAATATTCTAAATTTATACCCGAAGCAGGAAAGCTCTCGATAAGTGTTGGTTGCGCGATAGCTCCTAAATAAGCGCTTAGTTTTTCTGCAATCATCGCTTGAGCTTGTGGAGATAATCTCAAAAAACTTCCCCATTTTCTACCGTTTTTGAACTCATTAAGCGCTGCTGGTTCGGCTAACCGTTTGCTTATTTCATCTGCCGCTGCATCGACAACCGATTCAATATGAAGAAAATCCGCCGCACTTAAAATTAAAGCTAACGAAAGCGCTCCTGCATAAAGCGTGCGATCGGCAAATTGTTGAGCTAACTCTTTTGGATTATTAAGTATAAAACGTAAAGCGTATAGTTTCTCAAACTGATTTTTGGTTAGAGCTGAAATATCTATTCGCTCATAATCAATACCCAAATCCTCCTTCATAGTCTTTAGTACCGAAGAGGCAGCAATAAAATTATCAATTTTGTTTCTGTTTCCCATGTTATTTTTTTGGTATACGATCCCATCTTTGAGAATAATATTGATCATCCCTTTTTCAATACCATACTCAGCAAGAGCACCCATTAATGGCCCTATATCCAAAAATCTTGCTAACTCAAAATACCGTCTCCCCATTTTTGATGGCAGTTTTTCTATACTTTTTTTGAGCTGCTCTGGTGTGGGGATTAACTTTACCCATTTGAGAATTTGGATAAACTCAGGCTCCGTCAACTCGGCAAGAAGAAGCACACCCTCTTTAGCCGCTGCAAAATCATCTCTGATTGTTTGTGAATATTTTTTAAGCATCTCGAAAGAAACACGGTTAACCGGAAATTCTACCCCATCTTTAAGTCGTATGGTAATCGACTTTGATCTTTTTACTGCAGATGACTTTTCTTGACCCTGCATCACCCCGCACAGCACAAAAGCAAAAATGAGCGACCATAGTTTTTTGTTCACGACTATCTCCTTATCTTTTGCACAAAGTCTACCATCTACGCGAGAGAAACTGATACGCTTTTGGTAGAAAAAATTCTGTAAGGAGTCTGAAATGCTACACCATTTTATGATGATCTATGAGCGTGCACTTACATATGCAAGCAGCCATGTCATTTTTTCAAACAGCGCACACGCGGCTGGAGGCTTCGGGCTTGCTCTTTTGCTGCAGCACTATCTTCGCGGAGATGCTTTTTTGCCGCCGATTGTGGGCTGGCTACTGGTTGCATTCTCGGCTGTTTTTCATGCAATGGCATTTTTAAATCTGTAGATTTTGCCACTTACTCATCACGATGCGATGAAATTGCCGTATCGACCTGCATCGGCCCTTCAGAAAGGCCACGAATAAATTGATAGACGTACGGATTATCTGATTCCCAAATCGTCTTTGCGCTGCCAAAATAGCGTATTTGGCCATCATGCAAAAGCGCAACATTATCAGCATATTTAAAGATCTCTACGTCATGAGAAACAACGATGGAAGTAACCGAAAGGCGTTGCTGCATATCAAACATCAGCTCATGAATGACGCGGGAAGTGATCGGATCAAGACCGGTAGTCGGCTCATCATATAAAATAGTCGACGGTTTGCTAACGAGCGTACGCGCAAGGCCGACGCGCTTTTTCATACCCCCAGAAAGTTCTGAAGGGTATTTATATAAAATATCGTGCGATAAGTTAACGAGCGAAAGTTTTTCTTTGACAATCGGCAACACTTCATCCGATGAACTACCACTTTCAAGCATCGTGATACCAATATTTTCAAAAACGGTCAGCGAATCCAGCAACGCCGCAAATTGAAACACGTAGCCAATCTGCTGAAAAACTGACGTAATTTCATGTTCTGCAAAGCGAGTGATATCAGTCCCATCGATCACGATCGATCCTGATGTCGGCCGGAGCAGGCCAACGATCTGTTTTAAAAGTACCGACTTTCCTTCGCCTGATCTTCCGATAATACAAGTCATCTGGCGATCCGGTATTTTAAGGCTTACCCCTTTAGTAACCCATCGCCCATCAAACTCTTTACGTACATCAACTAGTTCGATCATAGGTAACCTGTTTTATTCAAAGAGGAACGCCGTCAGAAAATAGTTAGCAATCAAAATCATTATCGAGGCGATCACCACGCTTTGGGTAGTCGATCTACCCACGCCGCGCGCACCGCCAGTAGTGGTATATCCTTTATAGGAACCCACCCACGCCAAAATGAGGCCAAAAACTGCTGATTTGACTAATCCTTTGGTAATATCTGAAAGTTCAAGGTAGCGCTGAATCCCATTGATATACTGCTCACCATTGAGCCCAAGCACATGTACGGTAATAAGATAGCCGCCGATCGTACCAAAAAGCATCGCAAAGAGCGTTAAAAAAGGTAAAACGATCGTACTGGCAACTACCCGAGGAACTACCAAATAGTGCCAGGTATTAATACAAACCGTACGCAGCGCATCAATCTGTTCAGTAATACGCATTGAACCGATTTCTGCTGCGATTGCAGAACCGGCTCGCCCGGTCACCATCAGACCAGTCAGTACGGGGCCGAGTTCGCGCGTAAGTGCTAAAGCAACCACCGGCCCAATAAATTCCTGCCCACCAAACCGCTTAAATCCGATATAACTTTGTAAAGCAAGTACGGCGCCAGCAAAGGTACCGGTCAGCACGACGATGCTCAACGAATCGACGCCGATCGTTTGCATATGAGCGCACGTTTTTGAAAGCTTGAGACGCGTAGTAAAGAGCGTCTTAATAGTAATAATCAAAAAAAGGACGAATGCTCCAAACCGATTACAAATACGCAATCCGATGGCACCCAAGCGATCAATCAAACCGATCGGACTCATTACGCTCCCTTTAGTTATAATACAATACTATCGTGAGGCATCGTAGGTAATCGCTTGCGTCGTTAAAATACGCGAGGTGCGAACTTGCGAACCTTTGTAGATTGAAAGCAGGAGTGAGCCACCCATGAAGATAGCACCCAACACCCAGGTTGTCTTTTGAAAAAGATCCTGGCCGCCAGAGCCACCAAAAAGAAGCTGCGCACCGCCACCAAGATTACCAAGCCCCATGCTCCCCTTACCCTTTTGGATCAAAATGAGCAAGATCATTAAAAAACAGATAACGACGTACAATGACACAAGCAGACCAAAAATCATATTTTAAGCTCCAGCAAAGAGATACCTATTGTTTGTAGCCTACTATTTTTTTGAGCAGTTGAAAATCAGTACTCGCTTTGCCCACTAGGAGGCCGGCAAGATGCGGTACCTGCCACAGCCAGCGTGCTGCATCAGCATCGACACTACCACCATAAAGATAGCGCACCCTGTCGCTATATCCTTGAAGCTCCTGGTCAAGCTGAGCACAAACATTTTCTATGGTCGGGGCATCTGGCACCAACCCGCTCCCGATTGCCCATACCGGCTCGTAGGCAATATATGCTTTCTTCAGGCTTTTGAAGCTCGCCATCGCTTTTTTAAGGGGCGCAAGCTGTTCTTTGATCACGTGATTGGTTTGATCAGCTTTTTTTTCCTGCAGCGTTTCGCCAATGCAAAAAATGGGCGTAAGCTCCGCAGCAAGCGCCTGCTGCAATTTTTTTTCAAGCTGGTCGTCTGATTCGGCACCACGCACTCTCAGTTCAGAGTGACCAATAATGACGTACGCACAGCCAATCTCTTTAAGTGAAGCTGCCGCTACTTGCCCGGTAAACGCACCACTTTGCTCGCTTGCGCAATCTTGGGCACCGACAGCCAGCGCATCCGCATCTGCAATCGCCTGCACGACACCGTTGATAGCTTCGGCCGAAGGGCACAAGACCAGTTTTATATCATTTTCTCGACAGAGATCATTAAGCTGGGCAGCACAAATTTGCGCCAAACTTCGTGCTTGGTTTGCCGTAAGATACATCTTCCAATTACCGACAACCAATTTTTGCACTATGACTCCGTTTCAATTTTTTTGAACGTAAGTTCAACCGGCAGATGCGCCGATCTATTGCAAATCGCGTGAAGCGGTGCACGATCAATGCGATAACCATTCATAAAAAGATCAAGTAAATACTCAGGCTCGACATTCATCGACCGATTGTTAATTTCATCCTGCACACGATTCAGCGGAATATTAATCACTTTTGATTGCTGGTAACAAAGCCCCATACCGAGCAACAAAGCAGATCCGTACCACTGAGATTCTAAAGAATTTGGTGCAACAAATGGCAGCGCATCAAGCACTTTAATGACCTCTTTTTTACGGTAAATCGTCATATCAACCGTATTGGGATAGTTCCAGTCATTAATGATCGTCGGCTTGAACTCCCACGCGCACACGTTTTGCCCGCAATCAACTAATGGCGGCACTTCTTGCGCTTTGTTGAGGGTATAGCACTGATCAATATGATTACCCAAGCGCAGATAAAATCCGTACGCATGCGTTTTTTCAAGCCATTCGATTGCATCCGAAAAATCAACTGCATCTTTGACCATCATGTCATCAACCGCAAAAAGAATATAGGAATGAGTGCCAGCACGAACTGCCTGCATCGTCAGCCGTTTAAAATCGGCATGCGGATTGGTGCTCGATTGTACATGAAAGATCACCTGCGCAAAGCGATCTTTAACCTTTTGATACCCTTTTTCATACTGCTCATTGCTCGTACGATAAATCACGGCAATCGAACCAACACCACGACTCACATACTGTTCAATCGATTCCAAAAGCGCATACAGCTGCATCGGGCGATCATAAGAAAAAATAACCATATCGGCGATCATCTCAGATTGTGCAAGCGGGCTCATTTTTTTACTGATCGGAGCGTACGGTTTTTTGCTGCGAATAATCTGTGCGCACCGCATCTGCTCTTGAAATTTGGTATTAAAATCACAAAGCGGATTTTCGACATTGTAGCAATACAAAATATCAGGAATAAATCGTGCATGCGCGCCGGCCATTTCCGTCATGCGTGTCATAAAAGCGACGTCGCATGCCACCGGAAAGAATGACCCGTTCATCGTGAGATCTTCCACTTTTATCTGTTTGAAAAGCCATGCATAAAAAGTGCGCAGATGCGTCGTATATAAATGCGGCCAGCCGTAGAGGGCCCACTGATTTGATCTCACAATCTCTTCAGGAATTGCACGCGCCATACCGATCTTACCGCTCGGATATTCGCAGTAACTTCCGTAGGTTAACCAGACAGCGGGATCCTGGTACTCCTGATTAATCCGCTCGAGCACCCGATCATGAGCAAAAAAATCATCCCCATCAAGATGTACGATAATATCCTCATCAACGCATTGATGTACCGCATACCAGTGATTGACAAGCGCTCCGCGGCGCTCACCATTACGTACATACGTAACGCGACGAGCTGCATCATGCTGCGCAAGATAATGCACAACGCGCTCATTTGTCTGATCAGTCGAACAGTCATCGATATACAAAACCTGGTAATTTTCGTACCGCTGGCCAAGAACCGAAGAAAGATTGTGCTCGCAATACGATGCATTATTATATGATAATATGACGACGGTGATATGCTTTTGATCACCTGCATACAATGATGGAACGATAAAAAAAAGAGAAAGAAAACAGAGCAAAAAAGTTGGCAAGATATGATACTTCAAGAGCTTCCTTTTTTTCAGAGTAAGGGTACGGAAAGTATAAAAATGAGTGTTCGATTTGTATACAAAAAAATAACCGGTGTCATACAAAAATTCATCTTCACGCTCTTCATTTTTCACGATAGCAGCTCTGTTATTAATGCAGCAGAAAAATCAACTGCTCAAGATTCCTATAAACTTCCATGCACCTTAATTGAATATCAGACCATCCAAGGCAAAATTATTGATGCGACTAATTTATCCAGCGTATCGCCACAACTTGCCGCAAATACCGCCAAAGCGCTTGATGAATGGACTCGTGAACACAAAAAATTTTTACACCGCATCATTCCCACAAATGAAGCACTATCAATAGAGCCAAGTAAAAAAATCTCTGCTGATGAAAATTTTACGAACACCATTAAAAACCACGGATTTACTAATTTATCGCAAGAAAATTGTGTTAT
>JAGVKP010000065.1 GCA_020050475.1 Candidatus Babeliales bacterium | reverse complement strand
TTTTATTTTTGCGCGGTGGGCAGTTCCTTGGCTCACGGTCCGTTCCAGAATCCCACGCATAGCGGCAATCGTTTCGGCTCGATACAGCGGATCGGTTGGCTGCTTGGCGGGTTGCGCCTCTTTGGTAAGATACGGAATAAGCGGGACACCTTGGCGAGCAAAAAGGCAAAAGGCCAGCCCGAGTTGCAAAAGCGTGGCAGAAATTTCGTAACCAAATGAGAGTGAAATGATTGATTGGCCCGACCAGTTGGCCGGATGATTGACAAAGCCTGCCTGTTGGCCCGGCCAGTCAAGAGCCGTTTTTGATCCAAAGCCAAGGCGACGATAATGATCATACAGCTTTGTGCCCAAACGTTTTGCCACCGTCGCGATGCCAAAATTATTCGAAAGCTCAATGACTTGAGAAAATGAAAGCTGATCATGGGCTTTCCAGGTACTTATTTTAAAGCCGTCCAAAAAACCGACCTTGCAATTTTTGCAATCAATCATTTCATCGCAGTTAGTAATCTGCTCTTCAAGTGCTGCAAGTGCGGTGAACGCTTTCATGACGGAACCAAGTTCGTAGGTTTCGGTTACGATCTTATTTTTGGTCAGTTCAAGGTTCAGCGATTCGGTACTGTTGGCATTAAATCCGGGATACTGCGCCATTACCAAAATTTCGCCGGTTGATGGATTAATTACCAGCGCAGCCCCTTCTTTAGCATTAAATGAGTCAACGGTTTGCTTCAGGTTTTCGTAAGCCAAAAATTGGAGGGAGCTATCGATGGTTACCTGTACTGGCTTGCCTGCCAAGCCGTCGGCAATCATTTTTTTGTCAAAATAAAAAGCGCCGGAGCGCGCATCTTTTTGTAAGGTGCAGCTGGAAGCTTTTCCGCCCAAGTGATCGTCGTAGATTCCTTCAATGCCAAAAAGACCGTGATTATCGATATCGGTGATTCCGGTCAGATGCCCAACTGCTTCGACGGGGTACCATCGATGCGGCTCTTTCATGAGCTGTATATCCGGCAGATTGGCTGATTTTAACAGTTCAATCTGCTGATCGTTGAGCCGGCGTTTAATGAATAAAAAAGAAGCATCAGGATTTTTTGCTAAGCGATCGGCAGCAGATGGAAAATGAATACGTAAAAATTCCTGCAGATTTTTTGTTGAGGCTAATTTATGCGGTTCGATAAACGCAGAAAGTCGCTCTTGATTCAGGGCAAGTGGTGTTTCTGTTTTGTCAAAAATAAGCGCGCGCGGCGCGCGGCAGGTCAGCGTGATGGTATATTGCTGATCGGCAAGATGTTTGAAAAAGTCACGTTGTCTAATTTGGATAAGATACAAATTGCCGGCGATAATCAGATAGGCAGTGCCAAATAGGAGAAAAATGATTGCAGTGCGGAGCTGATGGATACTATTCATAGTGGGTGGAGGTAATAACTGAGCTTAACGATAACTGCTGCATTGCTAACTTTTCCAGCGCAAACTGTTTGATTGATGATCTGCTTTGTAAAGCATAAAGCTGTTGCGTCAGATTGTCTTGTAAATCAATCAACTCGTGTCTTTTTTTTTCAAGCCGCTGTTTTTCAAAGGAGGTACGGACAAATCGGCCCTCTTTTTCGATAAGAAGAAATATAAAAATAATCTGCGAGAGGCAAAAAAATGCAGTAAACGATTTAATACGCATTATGCTCCTTGCGGCTGACAACTAACATAATCGTATCTTAACGGGTGCGCTTTTTGAAAGAGATAGCCGGTTTGCTTGAGACTGCCCAATAGCAGCAGGTTAGCGATCTTGGATATTTTTGGTATACTCAATTTTAATGCTAAAAAATCACCCAAAAAGCACCGCAGGTAAAGGTATATCATGAGTAACAAGCCTATCCTATCAGAGCAGCATGAGCTTGCCGGAGAGTCAAAAGTCCGTGCGCAGAAAGTCAGTGAGCTGCGTGCTCAATCCACCGAGCCGTGGCCAGCGGCAAAAGAGGTTTCGGATACCTGTGCTGAGGTGCTGAGCCAGTTTGACAGTCGCGAACAAAAACCAACGTATACTCTTGCTGGTCGCCTCATGGCCATCCGCGCGCATGGTAAGTCGACGTTTGCACATATTCAAGATCGTACGGGTAAATTGCAGATTTACCTCAAGCAAGAGATCGTCGGCTCGCAGTTTGATTTTTTCAAAAATTATCTTGATATCGGTGATATCATTTGGGTTTCTGGGCCAGCATTCAAAACAAAGATGGGCGAAATAACGATTGAGGTGCATGAATTTACGCTTTTAAGTAAGTGCCTCCATCCGTTACCTGAAAAATTTCATGGGCTTACTGACGTCGAAGCTCGCTATCGCCAGCGCTATTTGGATCTTATCAGTAATCCGGAAAGTCGCGAAAAATTTATTAAGCGATCGGCACTGATCAAATCGATTCGTACTTTTTTAGATAGATATGGGTTTCTTGAAGTAGAGACTCCGATGCTTCACCCGATAGCGGGGGGGGCAGCAGCGCGACCATTTAGTACGCATCACAATGCACTCGGGGATGATTTTTATCTGCGTATAGCGCCCGAACTTTATTT
>JAGVKP010000082.1 GCA_020050475.1 Candidatus Babeliales bacterium | reverse complement strand
GGGCAGGATGTCTTTAAACTGTATGATACGTATGGATTTCCGCTTGAAATTACGCGCATCATGGCGCACGAGCGCGGCTTTGAAGTTGATATTGCTGGCTTTCAAGACGAAATGGCGCATCAAAAAGAGCGCTCCGGCAAAAAAGACACGAGTGCGCAATTACAACTTACTGACGAATTGGTGACGGAGTTTACCGGATACCAAGAGCTTGAGACGCCGACCACCATCCAAGCGCTTATCGTCGATAATCAGCAGGTGGAAAAACTTCCTGCTGGCACGCAAGGATGGGTAATTACGGCCAAGTCCCCATTTTACGTGGAAAAAGGTGGTCAAGTAAGCGATCAAGGGGCGCTGAAATTTGATGGGCAGTTGACGCCTCTTTTAGGAGTTAAAAAAATTGGTGAGGCGATCGCCGTCAAAATTAGTTCGCCGCGCGATTGCGCGGTAGGTGATACGGTTACCGGTATCGTTGATAAGCAGTTACGACTCAACACGATGTACAATCATACGGCGACGCATTTGCTGCAAGCAGCGCTGATTAAACTGTTGGGTAATGAGGTGCGTCAGGCCGGTTCGCTGGTAGCTCCTGATTATTTACGATTTGATTTTACGTATCATGCGGCGATAACTCCCGAGCAGATCAAAGCGGTTGAAGATATGGTAAACGCCAAAATTCGCGAAAATATTGCGGTGAGCGTTACTGAAACAAGTTATGATGCGGCGATTAAAAAAGGGGTGATGGCGATATTTGGGGAGAAATATAATCCGGAGAAAGTACGCGTTATTGATGTGCCCGGTTTTTCTGCGGAACTATGTGGCGGTACGCATGTAACTGCGACTGGTGACATCGGATGCTTTAAAATAACGGAGCTTATCAATCTTGCTGCCGGTCAAAAGCGCGTCGTTGCGCTGACTGGCCCAAAGGCAGTTGAGCTTTTCCAGCAAACATTTACCACGATTAAAAAGTTGAGCGTCGACTTTAAAGTGCCGGCTACTGAAGTCGGTGTGGCGATTGAAAAGCAGCGCGAGCAGATCAAAACTGCGATCGATGAGATCAAAAAGCTTCGCAAAACGGTATGGCATCTGCAGGTGCCGCAGTGGAAAGAGCGTATCACCGAAATTAACGGTGTTCCGTTTTTACTGCTTTCATTTACCGATATGTCGGCAGATGAGATGCGCGAAATTGCGCAGGAGCTCAATCGCCAAAAACCAGGATTATATCTTTTAGTTTGCACGCAGCAGCAGACGGCGTTTGTCGCACTTTTGGCACCCACGATTACCAAAATTCAACTCAAAGATTTTGCGCAGTGGCTCAAATCAACGTTTAATCTTCACGGTGGCGGTAAAGCGGAGCTGGTGCAAGGTGGTGGACCACTTTTAGATGCGCATCAGCTTGAACAAGCAGCTAAAAAATGGCTTACAGAAACTAACTAACTGATTTTCTTGAGCTCTTCGCTTTTACATGGGCACACTACAAATAATCGCATTACTTTTGGGGTGGCTGATGAAAAAGTGGATACTTTGTGGATGTCTTTTTGCTATTTTTTCTCACATTGATGCCCGTCGGGGGAGATTAATTACTGCTGATGACCAAGACATAATGGATTTGATTTCTTTGCGCGGAAATTTTGCTGCTATTTTCGAACGAAAAAAAATAACTAATAATGAGGAAAAAATAAGTTTTTTTGCTTCGGTGCTCGATAAAAGTGGGCAAGTAGCCGTTTCGCGGTATCAAGATGTTATTGATTATCTAAAAAAAGAAAAATTTCTTCCCTCAGCTACTGATATAGAAGTCAAAACACTGCAGACAGAGTTGCGCGATTCATTTGCGCGAATTCTAGCGCAGCATTTAGTTTATGACGAAAAAAAAAATGGACAGCCTTCCGGCTTTTTAATTAGTTTTTCTGAAAATGCTGCTGAGCTAGAAAATCTTTCACTCTCGCCATATTTGCAAAATATCCTTACACAAAAAATAGTTGCTTTTCTGCAGAAAGGTAACTTAGTGTATCAAAAAAACTGCCCTGTCTCATTTTGCGCATTTCATCCGAATGCGTCAAAGCTCATTTTTGTATGCCAAAATCAGCTTTATCAAGTTGAATTGAGTATTAAAGAATCAGAGGTGAATACGAGCAAAAAACTTATTAATTTACGGCGCGCGACCATTAGTGCATTTGCGTTAACAAGTCGAAATAATAAACTGCAAGTGGCAGTCGGCTATGAAGATGGGATAATCGAAATAATTGATTTGGAAAGCTCAAAAAGCTTTTTTTTGCGTGCACTTGGTATAGATCCATGGCTTGAGCGCGTACAAGATTCTCAGGGCAAGTTGGAGCGTGGCATCAAGCCAATAACTGCAGTAGCTTTTGATGACAACTATGGCACGTTATATGCAGCGGTAGCTGGGTATTTCTACGCATATAATTTGTCTGATTTTAAACTGATAAAGATGAGTGTGGAGCATCCGGCAGAAGAACCGGTATATCCAATTATTGTGACGCCAAATGCGATTTTAACCGGATGTCGCGATGGGTATGTGCGCAGTTTTTCGCTTCAAAAGTTAGAGCCTGGTGTGAGTTGGAACTTCGGTTCACCAATAACGGCTCTTTCAGTGACTGATTCGGTGGGAGCATTGGTTGGGCTTGCAAATAGAAAAGCTTTCGATATCTCTGATATAAACAAGGGCCTTTCGCAGTTATTTGGGCAATACAGTTCATTAAAAAATGTACAGCTGATTGATAAAGGGGCTACCGTTGTCATTACCACGGATAAAGAGGTGATCTTTTATAAAAGAGATACGAAAGAAGAGCTGCGCCGGTATATAGATGGCAAAAGTCTTCCGCTTACTAACTCGCTTTATAGCCCAGTCAGAGATTTTCTCGCAGTAACTACTGGTCAATCACTTCAAGTGCATGATTTGCTCCTGGCAAGAAAGAAAATTAAAAATGTTGGAATAGATGAGGCATCAATAGAGCAAGCACTTTTTCTTACAATGCTTGCTTTTAAGGGTTCGCTTAATCTCGATTTACCAGAAAATAAAAATTTGAGAAAAATATTTCTTTCACTGCCCTATGCGCTCAGAAAATCTTTTCGCGATGATAAATTAGTTCAGGCAACCCTTGGTTGGCGCGAATATTTTTTTGATGGACCATTTGCCAATAAGCTTTACGAATATTTTGTTACGCGATCCGGCCAGCTTGCTCAATGAAGAGTCGATTCAATAAAACTGACCGCAGATGCGACTGCTTTTTCAAGCTCATCCTGCGGTATATTAAACGGTGAAAGGACATAATCCGGTACCTCTTCGCGATTTTCAGGGCGGCTGATGCCAAAACCAAGCCGTGCAAAATCAGGGCCGAGTGCCGCAATAATTGATTTCAGGCCGTTGTGCCCTTTGGCGCTGCCGGTCAATCGTAGTTTCAGTTTACCAAACGGGAGCTCAAGCTCATCATGGATGACGAGAATGTCATCTTTTTTAATACCATCTTTGGCCAACTGCCCCATAATGGCACCGGAATCATTCATGAATGTTTGCGGTTTGATCAATAAAAATTCGCGCCCATGCAGCTGGATTCGCGCTTGCAGCATATTCTGTTTTTGATGCCACTGAGCGCCTTGTTGTGCAGCCAGTGCATCAAGAATTATAAAGCCGATATTGTGCCGCGTGCGAGAAAATTTCGGGCCAGGATTTCCCAGCCCGATGAGTACTTTTACTGAAAGTTTTTGTACTTCTTGCATTACTGTTTTGGTGTTGCTGGTGTTGATTCAGAAGTTTTTGCAGATGGCGTCGGTTTCATCGAAGCCCGTTTTTCATCAGCATATTTTTTATTCATGCGCGCAACTACTTTATCCGAGATATTAAGCGCTTTAGAGCCGTAGACAATTCCGGCACCATGCACTAATACAAGTCCCATATCTTTGGCAATCTCATCAGCAGTTTCCTGAATCTTTTTCAAAAAGCGCATTTCAAGCTCTTGCTGCGCTTGCTGCATAAATACTTGGAGCGCTTCAAGTTTTGATTGGCCCTGAGCACGTAGGCCAATAATTTCCGTATTTTTCTTTTCACGCGCTTCCATGCTCATGCCAGAGCCTTTGGTGCGCAGGTCCTCTTCGTTTTGTTTTATTTTATTTTGAATTTCGATAATTTGGCGCTCGCGTGTATCAAGATCCGATTTTAATTTTTCGCCAGCTGCTTTTGCTTCGTCAACTTGACTCAAGATAAAATAAGGATCGACGAATGCCAGCATCGAGTTGACGGTATCTTTAATAAGCTGCTTGAGATCGGCGACCGACATATCGGCAACTTTTGCCGTTTGAGCCATTGGATGAGCCGATTGGGAAATTAAAAGCGCGCAAAGCGTGCTTGGAATAATTTTTTTGTGCATGCCATTCCTTTTTGAGTGGAGCTATACAAGTATGGTAATCAATTCTAGCCCAGTTTTGGTACGC
>JAGVKP010000058.1 GCA_020050475.1 Candidatus Babeliales bacterium | reverse complement strand
GCTCTGCTTCTTAAAGAATTAGTCTGCTTTTTTTTGCAGGGCTATCATACCTTAAAAAATCTCAATTTTTTATTCGGTCAAAAAGTCAACAGAGCCTAGGTAGATCTGTCTTTTTAACTGATCGGCTTTAGTTTGCGGTTTTGGTGAAAATTTCGTTTGCTGAATTGGAGCTTGTTGAGCAGGAACCACTTGCTCTTTGACCATAAAAACTTTTGATGTGCCTTTTTTGATGCACAGAGTTATATTTTTGCCACCTATTTCAAGCCTCACCACTTCATCGTCAGTAACTTTATCAAACTTCTCTTCGTTCATCGAAAAAAGTGGGATTGAAAAAGCTATAAATGAGAGCGCAACCAACGTTTTACGTATATTCATAAAAATGCCCCGTTAAAAACTCACAGAAAAAGTACCACCAATGGTATTTTCTAAGATACATCGGGTACCAACTATAGGCATTTTATAAAATAAAGATAGTTGCGGTTTGAAAAAATTATCATCGCACACCATGGTTTGAAAATCGTAGCCGAGTTTGAAAATCAGATGATTCATCGTCCATCCCTCAAGCTGCTGCGCCGTATTTGCAATCGACTCTGAATAGAGATTCGAGTCGACCGCATACCGATCATCATCATGGCGCCAATATTGGTACGCCGCACCGATCCACAAGCCACTATTCATAATGCCATAAAAATCAAGATGTATATCAAAACGCTGCGTAAATCCGTATTCGCGCAATACCGGCGCTTTGGCAAAAAATAAAAAATCGGTCTGATCAGGGCTCACTTTAATGCGACGCAAGCGCTTATTGCCAAAAAGATGAATGAACTCTGCATCGAATCCACCACGGACATGATTCCACCAATTCACCATGAGGCCACCACCGACCACCACCCCCACCGATCCATCAAAACCAAATGGCACCGAAAGAATTTTATTTTGATCTACCGTACCGCCAGTCGGAATAGTAATACCGCCACGCGCATTTAATATAACGCTTTTAAGCGTCTCACGCCCTTGATAAAAATCGCGCAACCATTCAACCATAAAGACAATATCGCCAAACCCCATCCGCTTCCACCCGGTCAGATCAAGCGTCGGGTCAAACTGCTGGACCACCGCCAAAAAATTATTGGTCAGATTATTTTTAATGACGATATCTTCGGCCGTCAGCTCCTGCGTCAGATCACGAAACTGCACATTTTTCAGACTCATAACGTAAAAGGGAAAATGGACACCTATCGTAAAATGGTGCGGCGCATGATAGCGCGCTGCAAAACCAAACGTACTTGCATTAAATTCACTCGTGACGATAAAATTACCGCGAATCCCATTTTCAACCGGATCACCCAATACGTTAATAAAAAAATTAGTCAGCGGACTATCCGGGCCAAATCCTTTAAACATCGCCAACCCGTTTTGCGTCGGCGTCCAGATTTGGGTAACCGGGACTGTGCGCCCTTCAGCATTATAGCCACGCGCATGGAGGCCAAACTCTCCCCAATCAGTCAGCTGGAAACGCGTATCATGCCACACAGGCGGACGTAAATTAATATCCCACGGCCGAAAAAGATTGAGTGGAAACATAGCCATTGCCGCCTGCGGAGCACCACAGGCAACTAGCAAGATCATGACAAAAAAGCGACTACTCATTGCTCTCTTCATTGATGCAATCCTTACGATCATCTATTAGGCACGAACATAGACTCCGCCATCACCGCAAACCATCAAATAACCAGTAATCGAATCGTAAATAACCTGGCCCATATGAGTCCAATGCGGAACTTGGATCGGTATATACGTATTATTCGTATATTTAAAACTCAGAACATAACCGGGTGGCAGTAGCTGATACCATTGCAACGCCGGTGCTTGACCACGCGTTATATTTTTGGTCATCAAAAAAAGCGAACCCTCAACAAATAAATTATTGCGATAGCCTTTGCAGTTAATCAAGATCGGCTTTCCCTGATCATACGGCACTAATGTAAGCTCGCCATCAGATACGTAAAAACGATGGATAAATGCACGCCCCTCAAGCGACGAACCGCTCATGACATACAGTTGCCCACCCTGATCAAATGATCGGTGCGCTGGTGCAATTGCATTGCACGCAATAATCGGCCCAGATTCAAAAAAATGAATCTGCGTCCACGGTTCATCAAGTGACTGATGATTCAATTTTTTAAAGAGTCCCTTGCTGGTACCAACCAGTACGAGATTTTTACCGACGACCATATCATTGAGACGACATGGCGCACCAACGTCTGATGAATCAAAAATGCGCTGCGGCGCATCAAGCCTGCCATCATGGATCGTTCGCTTTTCAAGCATATTATCACTCATACACCATACCGCATTGTCTTTACAGACCATTTTACGCGCAAAAAAATTATCAATAAGCTGCCATCGATACGCGCTCAATAGTTCAGTAGTATCTTTCAATTGCGCAAAAAGATCATGCGGCACCGGCATTCCCTTATCATCAGCAAGCAGAGCAAGCCCGCGCGGCCCGCTGACAAGCAGCCATACATAGCCATCATGCAGATGGGCAGCAGCCGCACTCACGGCACCGAGTTTTTTTAACACTGCATCATCCTCAAAAAGATACTGCTGGCATTCGCCTCGTTCATTATAGTTAAAGAGCGTTGCTTTTTGATAACCGGCAGCCAAAAGCAAACCAGTTGGCACGTTGGTTTCATCAAGCGCAAGCTGTGCAACTGCTTGCAAACCGCCATGTTCAGGCGAAAAAGATCCTGCAAGCTTTATGGCTACCGGCGACGACTCACCCGCCGGCGCATCTTTGTCTATCTGAAGCCAGCCGGTCTTGTGAAAAACGACACCGTATTCATCCTGCTCAATCGAATATAAAGCGCGGTCGGCACTATTAAAGCAAAAGCTCAACGGGGTTGCGCGCGTCGCACAAGCGCGGCGCCAGCCAGTCCAAGAAACAACTCGTGCCTTATCGTCAAAAATTGGACAGGAAACATAAAAGCCATCTGCTCGTCCATTGCGCCCTCGCACCGAAACATAAATCGCATCCCCTGCCGGCTTGCATTGCGCAATGCTGCCCGGAAGTTGGACGCCGCCACCTACCTTAAATCGCGTATCGCAACTATGCGGCAGCTGATCCTGCGCAGTAACTGCCTGCGTATGCGCAGCGCCAGCAGAATCGGTCACTACCAGATCGACATCCACGCGCGCGAGCGTACCTACCTGTTTGTCATAAATCCAGTCAGCAAACGGCACCGTATGGGTGCGATCAACCAGCGGCAGTACAAAAACCTCATCCTGCGTATCTGCCCGCTGCTCTTTGACCATCACCAGGTACAAAGCACCCGTACTCATGCGCATCGTACTCACTGAACGTATCGCGCATCTGGCCCGTGGCCCACAGGCGCTCACGATCGTATTTTCAGCTCCAGCAAGAAGCGATGCCGGCACTATCGGTTCAAAATAAAGCTTATTATTTTCAATACGGCCCACTACCAGTGCGCATGCCCCCTGATCATGACCGGCTGTATCCTTGGTGCATACCTGAAGCGCGACATATAAGCGTCGCAGATTTTGATCCCAATGAAGGCTCACTCGTTGCGGCTCAATGGAGGCAAGCCCGCCAGCAATAGAAACTGGATTTGATTCATCATCACGATTATCAATCGGATAAGCGCGCGGCTCATGCGTCGAACTACCAACCGCATCAAGCTGCATAAAATAGCGGCGCTTTACATACTCTTTTTTTTCAACTTCTCCGGTCTTTTCATTCTTTTTTTCTTCGGTACCCATCTCAAGCCCATGGGTGAGCAAGGCAATACCGCTCCCTAGCTGCCCGAAAGGGGCATCATGGCCACTGACCGCTGCAAAAAAATAGTCTTGCGGCGTCTGAGCCGACGTGCCGGTCGCGCCAAAACTCAGCCCGATAAGAGCGCTAGCCGCTTGCGGCTTACCATCTACCGCTCCTGCATCCTTAATACCGCGCGCCGTCGCCATCACCATCGGATACTTATCATCCCCAAGCGCCTGCACACTATACATGACGTTCGGTTCTTTTTTGGTCACCATAAGCGGCAGCTCCTGCACCATTTCAAGCACATCTATCTGCGCGCCGCAGAGTGGATTGGGTCCAGCAGGCTGATCATCAACCAGCGCCGTGGAAGTTAGTTCAAATTTTTTTTCATAGTTATGAAAAGAGACAAGCGAATCAGCAGTACCATCTTTGGCGACAAACGGAATATTGCTAAACGAAAAGGCAATGACCGGTTGATTTTCAGTAATCGCTTCAGCTGATTGATAAATACTCAAATGCGCAAGCGCATATAAAAAAAGAAGCAGCATTAACAAACTCCTGATCTAAAAAAAGCTGGCAGCAGCATATGGCACTCAGTGTACGGAATTTTAAAAAAAGAGCCACCGCATTCAAGAATCATAAAAAGGACACTATCTGAAAGTCCTGTTTTGGACGTATTTTTATGCCCGATCCCAAAAACGCTTTGTAATAGCTCTACAAAAGAAGGTTTTGCATCTCATAAAGCCAATTTTGTCTCTGCCGTAGAGGATATGCCAAAAAAGCATGCAGAAATTGACCATTGCTGGACAAGTGTTACAATTAGAATTCAACAGGCTAGAGAGGGACTTAAAAAATAAAAAAATGCTTTTAATCAATGTGGCAACGCTCGGAGCTACTCTTTTTATCTCATCAGGCATTTTTGGCATGGAGCAGGAAAAATCTTTCAAAGAGATCATCCAAGAAGCGCTCCGAAAGAAAGAAACGCAAAGAGCGAATCGATATACCGCTTTGGATAATGCAATAAAGAATTTTGATATACATGGAGTCAACGAACAATTGGCACGTATATTACTGGCAGATAATTCACCACTTAATAGCCAGGGCGTGCTTCCTCCGTTCAGTGAAATCAAAAACAATATGGTCAACGAAGCAAGAAAAATGGGCGGTTTGAAACCGTTACCAAAAAGCACCTACACAAATCCTGATCTCGCGCAGGCCGTAACATTAATTGCTGATGGAGATTCTGACAAAATCAAAGAATTCTGCCAAAAACATGATGCGACGTATGAAATAACGTTCAACCTTACGCAAAACTACTTTGCAATTGGTGCAGCACATAAAAAAGCAAAAAAAATTGACAAAGAAAAAAATAACACTGAAATCTTCTTAAAAGAAAGAAGCTCTGGGGCCAAGAAAGCATGCGATCTGAAATATAAAAAATACATGGGCTTCTCGGCTTTGGTTGGTTTGTTATCAGTGGGCGCTCTGAAACCATGTGAAAACAAAACTATTGGATTTTTCGGATTAACTCTCGGGCTAGCAGGCTTTGCCAAATCGCTTTTTAACTGGACCACTCAGATTGGCTATGTAGAATATCGCTCACGGGCAGCTAACTATAACTGTCAAACTCTAGAATCATTCAATAATTTGAGCAGCTTGGTCACGCGTCAAAAAGATTATTTAAAAAACTACAAACGCAGACCTATTCAAGCGCCTAAAAAATAAGAGTGGCTGTGGTTATTAGAAAGCACAGGCGCTAGAAGAGCTCTCTATTTCGCCCTCTTGCGGAAAATCAAGCGGTCATTATATTGCACCATTTCGTATGCATTGATACACTAATACAAATTTCATCTACACATTAAAATTGCAAAAACGTATGAAAAAATCAGCTCTTGTCGCACTTTTGGTAAGCACCGCAGCCCCCTTGCTTTCGATGGAAAATAGCTCGCGTTCCAGCATGACATTCTTCGGCCTTACACCTCCAGGCAGTCAAAACTCACCGCCATCTCAACAAAACCCAAGTATTCCTACCAACCAACGTACATCAACCATGATGGACAATAGCTCGCGTTCCAACAGAGCATTCTTCGATAGCACACCTCCAGTCAATCAAAATTCACAACAACCTCAAAGCTTCAGTACCCCTAGCAGATCAACCATACCGACCTTGAGGATGATTCGTAGCCCGAACTTAGATGATCTCGTGCCAAAGCATAGGCGCTTGGCTATTAATAATGCATTGGAAGAAGGCAATAATAATGCATTGGCGCTCAATCTTGCGCGTCTTTTGCTCAAGCGTCCTCAAATAAAATTTCAAATAGGAGCCCAAACACCAGCTCAACTAGAAGTTCAACTACAAGCTCAACTAAAAGCTCGAGCGCTTTATGAGGGCGGTAAACAGTTTATTGCCCGTAGTTTGATTACAAACAATAAACAACAGCTCAGAATAATCTGCCAGCACAGCAAGACGCTACTCAATAACAAAAAAAAAATTGTTCAATATTTAAGAAAAAAGGCCTTAAAAGCTGCGTGCATTTCCGCAAATGCAGAGGCCGAATTTAACGAAAATGCCCAAGGAGAAGGCTTGATCAAATGGTGCAGTTTGTATCTCCTTAAAGTAGCCGCCTGGTCTGCGACCGCCTCGCTCTCATTGAAAAATATCTGCTCAGCTGATTCGCAACCGGCAATCTATAAAACCCTCTCCTGCGGATCCCTTGGCTTAAGCGCATATAATATTTCCACGAATCTTCTTAATTTGTACAACCACGTCAGCAGCTATAAAGCCTCTATGGACCAGAAAGAGAAAAACCTCATCATGCTTAGAACACTTTTTCATGAAGCTGCAAAGGAGATCAACGATGAGCATGCAGATTCGAATAGTGCTGATCTTCTAAAAAAACTTCAGATCGCACTTTCAATAACGCAAAATTCTCAGCCAAGCGCTGAAGATGAAAGCGAATAATTTCGCCCCATAAGCCACAATTTTTGGCTACTAACGCTCCGACCCGTTCTAAATAAAACTTCTCAGGCATGCCTAGTTGCCTTATTGATCATACGTTGATACGGTGATTGGAAGCTAGAATATTTTGGCAATTCAAGTCGGGATTTTCAATATGAAGAAATTGACCTTTTGCATAGCGCTCGCCTACGCTAGCGCCAACCTATTTTGTATGGAAATTGATAGCAAAAGTGCAAAGCCAATTGATTTACGAAAAGGATATACTTTAGAAGAAACCAATCATAAAGAACTGCTCAAAGGAATAGTAAATCTGCAAACTGAAAAAATGACTTTTGCTCTGGCTTGCCTATCGGTAGGATTTGACCAAAAGCTCCCAAATCCTATACAAAAAAAAAGAGCTCTGGATGTACAAAAAAACATTTTCCCATTTAATGAGCAAGAGCTTAGGGAGCTTTTTGAATCGTGCCAGATGAAGAACAATCTGATAGGCAATCATGGGTTTATTGTAGGCGCAGCACCGCAAACGGCAAGGATCATTAGTAACGAACATAACGAAGCTCTGGCAAAATTGAATTCGCGGTATGACTTAGCTTTAAAATTTTTGGCATTTGCCAGCTTGGCATCTATAGGTATTTTGAAATCTCCAAACAGATCAGCAGACAACACATGTACAACTTTGGCGATAGCAGTCACCGGTTGCGCAGTACCTCTTTGCTTTTTATCTAAGCTCACGCACGTTGCTTACCGTAAATCACGCAAAGACATTGCTGAAAAGAATGCTACCATTGCTGAAGATTACTTTAAATTTTTAGATCCTTTAATCGGGAATAAAAAATTGGAGGCTGAATGCAACGCCAAAGCTAAATGACGGGGCCATCCATACCGAACTCTTTATCAGCAACCATCAGCGGCAACGGGGGTAGTTTTACCTGCCACCCCAATTATAAATCGCAGAGCAAATGACGGCTCTATGCTCTCTTGATTGCACATTCGCAATAATTTGATACAATAATACAAAATATAAAAATAACCAATGTTTCAAGTGGGCAATTTTTAATTATGAAAAAAATATCTCTTTTTATCATTTCTGCAGTTTGTTTTTCGCTTCTAAGCATGGAAAAAAGCGAGAGCCTCATGAGTCACCTGCATGTCAAATTTGCTGATAAAGGAGGAAGTGCTTCTTATAAATCGCCTCAACTTCATGCGCAGTCAAGCAGTCAAAGTAGCTCATCTTCTGAATCAGGTTCCTCTGAAAGTGATTCGTCAAAGAGCTCATCATACGGGCTGCACCAACGTAAAACAATCGACGCAATTGAAAATTTCGACACTGACAAAATGACATTAGCTCTTTCTTCTTTTTTAGTCAGCCTTCCCGAGAGGAAACCCAAAAAGCCGAAAAGATCCGACTTTGAGTATGCATCTGACTATAAAGAAAAACGCAAGAAATATGAAGAAAAAAAAACAGACTACCTGCATCACTTAACAGTCGCTTGGAAAATTCAAGAGAAGCTCAATCTATTTGATCAAGAAGAGCTCAGCTCACTTTTAAATTCAGGTTTTACTTTGACTTACAGTTCAGAAGGTAATCGCACTTGCAAGTTTATTTCCATTAAAGATGACCTAAAGTTTTTCATTTTTGCAAATGATGCAGCGAAAACTGCAAGAGAAAAGGAAAAAAAAGAATATGATAATAGTTTAGAAAAAGTAAATCACTGGAATAAGACGGGATTAGGAACCGCACTAAGCAAAACTGTCTCTTACTATCAATCACGGAAAATTAATGCTGAAAAAAATTTCACTATTACTACAATTTTGCGGAATGCCGTACGAATTCCTAAATTAAATTCCTTAAATGAAAGTGAGTCGACTGATTCCGAGAGCTCTTCATCTGAAAGTGAATCTACTGACTCCGATAGTTCATATAATAAACCTTTCGGCTCTATCAACGGTCTAAATTGAAGTAGATCTTGCTTATGGGATGCTTCAATTTTTTATTGTCGGATTGCCCGACACGGCAATCAAAGAAAGTCGGCAAACGAATCTCACGCGGCGTAAAAAGTCTGAATAAAAGCTCTAAGTGCTTTAGATTGCGCAATTCATCATATTTTGATACAGTGGTTGCAAGATGGAATATTTTGCAAAATTCAAATTGAGATTATAAAGATGAAGAAAATTGCTCTTTTTATCGCTCTGATTTGCGCTGGCTGCCAGCTATTTTCGATGGAAAATAATAATAACAATAACTCATCATCAACAAAGTTAATTGATTTGCGGACTCGCCAGAGCCTATCGCCCCACCAACAATCATTGGTTGCTGGGATCGCCACCCTCCGACCCAGCCTTGTCACTCAAAGCCTTTCTTACCTCTTAGTAGGTTTACCCGATAGACCT
>JAGVKP010000075.1 GCA_020050475.1 Candidatus Babeliales bacterium | reverse complement strand
CTCAAAAAGCTAGAAACCTATTTTAAAAGTCTGCTTTCTCCGCTTAAAAATATCCGGATTGTGCCAAGTTTTACCGATCAATCTGGACGCGGGGGTTTACGTGGGGCAATAGAAGTGGATGTCTCTGATCAGCTTCATGCGGTGATTCAAAAGAATTTTAGCCAGCCGGAAGATACTAAATTTGAGGTTGAATATCTGGCGACTGATGATTTGACGCTGCGTGCCATTAAAGATGAGCGCGGCGATTTGGGGGGCGAGTTTGAATTACGCTGGAAATTCTGATACAGTGAGAAAATATTTCAAAATTAAATATTTTTCCAGAAGACTAAGTCCTATGTTTTTTTATCTTTTACTGATCATGTTATCTACTTTCTTATCCTCTTCAGCCATGGAGCGCAAAGAGGCTCAGTCTTTTATTTCGCGGCCACGACTTATCTCAGACGAAGATATGGAAAACTCGAAATACAAAAGTTGGTCCGATAAAGCACTGTATGAAAAAATACAGGAGATCAAAAATAAAAAGCAATTACGCATTGGCCGTAATCAGCAGAAAAACAAGAATGTTTTGAAAGAGTTTGATAGTGAGGTAGCACCCTATCAAATAGAACTTTTCAGTCGCTGCAAGCCGTATATCCCCAAGGTTGACTGGAACACTAAGAATAGTCTCGTAGCATATGCGGAGTATGCTCTTTTTGGTAACGAAGAATCGTCATCTGAAAATGAAAAAAAGAGCTTGGTAAGTGGAAAAAACTTAGCTGCTGCCATTATCAAAAAAGATACAAATCAAACTGATGAAAGCCAAAAGCAGAAAGATGCAACTGCTTGGACGTTGCAGCCAGTAACGGTTGAAGACCTCATGAACAGAAAATACGAAAAAGCTTCTGACGCATGGCTTTACGAAAAAATTCAAGAAACAAAAGATATTCTTGCGTATGTTAGGGATCGTTACAAAATTTCGGATGAATTAATACATCAGAAGTTTTTCGGGTATATCGCGCCGCTGCAAAAAGAACTTTTCTTTAGGAATCGTCCGTATATGCTTACCGCCGATTGGAGAAAAAATCTGAGCAAGGTTGAGTACGAGCCGCTCGAAGGCACGAAGAAATAAATCAATCAACGTGCCTTACTTATTTGAAAAAAAATAGCTGAGGGGATAAGCTCCTCATGATAGTTGCTTTTCAAATGAAAGAAAATTATGCGCAAGCTTTTACTTAGATATGTGAGTTTTTTTGTCCTCTTTTTAAATCTTTCGTACACAGTTGTTGCGGTTGATCTTAAAGAGAGTATTGAAAAGGCTCGCTCGCTGCTTTGCAAGCAAACGGAGCATATCTCTGCTGCTTTTTTTTCGCCGGCACGGGAAGTCAAAGAAGTCATTTTGGGCCTTATTGCCAATGAGCAGGAGGCAATACGTATTGCTGCCTATCGGTTTACTGATCCGGATGTCGCCAAAGCGTTGTCCGATGCGATGGCGCGCGGTGTGAAAGTTTCGATTATTACCGACTACAGTAATTTTTCTGATAAAAAAGAAAAAGTTTCTGATCTTTATCATGCTGGCGCAATTACGCGGTATTATGCCCGTCCTTTTTCAATTATGCATGATAAAATTTTTCTGTTTGCAAAAACTTTTTTGCCGGACCGGTACTGGTGACCGGGTCTGCAAATCTTACCATGGCAGGCTACGGCCGTAATCTTGAAAATATTGTGATCATGAATAAACGATCGCTTATCAAAAAGTTTGCAGAGCATCTGCTCAGCCTTGAAAAAGTGACGCTTGAAGGTATTCCGGGCGTTATTAAGCAGGTTTATCAAAAACAGTCGCTGTATGGTGCGCTGCCGGTAAAAAACACCCGCAACCCACTGGCTGTGATTGCAACAACGGTAATGAAAAAGTAAAAATTGGTGAGCAAAAAAGCTAAAAAGGAAAAAACGCAGGGGCGTTTTTATAAAAGAAGCTTCATTACTACAATTCCTTCTTAGCTTGGCATCAGACTATTTTGGATTTGATAAAAAAGCAAGCAAAATTTGGCCGTTAACTACTCGTTAAAATTGATGCTTTTACGCAGCGTATCGATGAGTTTTGCCATGTCTTTTGGCAGTGGATCCTGAAAAGAAAAAGGTTGGCCTTGAAAGGTAAAAGAAAGAGCGGTGGCATGCAGCGCCTGACGCTTAATAAATGGTGAGGGACTGCCATATAAAAAATCGCCAACAAGCGGATGGCCAAGGGCGCTCATGTGTACGCGAATTTGGTGGGTCCTACCGGTAATTGGATTGAGATTGACGAGCGTGTGCGCATTAAAATAGTCGGCCACTTGGTAATGGGTCAGTGCAGCGCGGCCATCTGAGCGCGCATGCGTCATTTTATTGCGATTGACCGGATCGCGGTCGATGGGTAGATCAATAGAACCTTTTTTTTCTGGATGTCCGTGTACCAGAGCAGTATATGTTTTGTGGATGCCGCGGTTTTTAAATAGGTCGCTAAACGAAAAATGGGCAAATGGGGTGCGCGGTATGATCATAAGGCCGGATGTATCTTTATCCAATCGGTGCACTATCCCTGGACGATCTTGATTGCCGACATGTGCCAGCGAATGCCATTTGCTGAGCAGCCAGTCAACCAAGGTTGCCTCTGTGGTGTATACCGAGGCTTTATGGACCATAAGGCCTGCTGGTTTTGAAATAATCAAAAATTCCGGGTGCTCAAAGACTATTTTGACGTCATGTAAGCTGAGCTGCTCGGCCATGTGCGGGGTTGGCGTATAGTCGATAGTGGGCAGCGGCGGAATCGAGACACAAATTTCATCATCAATTTTTACGATACTGCTTGCCTTACAGGCCTTATTATTAATGGTGACAAGGTGCTGATCAATCAGCCCACGCAAAAAGGTACGGGAGTATGAGGGCAGCTCTTGGCACAAAAAAAGATCTGCTCGTTTTGGCAGTTGTCCTTGTGCTACCTTGAGAGTATGAGTAGTATGATGTGTTGGTTTCATTACATTCTCCGGATCATTTATGAATGAGCAGGGATCATCATCATTTTTGACCCTCATGCAGTGTAGTGTGCTGTTTGAAATAAGCTTGGCTCCTCCATGTACCTTTTTAAGCCTAAAAAGTATAAGAGGTAAAGTCAAATGGACATAGTTACCTGGTTCATTTATGCTAGAAATATACAGTGGGCAATTTAATGAAATTGTTCTCCAATTTATACCTTTTTTTTGGAAAAGGAGTTGAGCGTTATGAACTCAGAACTCTTGCTGCAGGAGTTGCACCAGCGTGTCGATGAGCTCATTTCACCCGAAACCCCGGAAGCTCATGAGCGGTGGGCGCAGTTTTTAGAGCTGCATCCGGCCGATATTGCCCAGCTCCTTTCAATGGTGAGCAAAGAGCAGTGCCAACAGCTTTTTCTCCGATTGCCAATAACCCTGCGCATTGAGGTTTTTGGCGAATCTTCTACCAGCATGAAGCTATTTGCTCTCTCTTTTTTAAATGACCAAGATAAGGCTGGTATCCTTAATAATACCCCCATCGACGAGCTGACAGACCTTTTTGATGAGCTTTCAGATGATGAGCTCAAGCGCTATCTTACCCTTTTAAGTACGCAAGACCGCCAACAGGTACTCTCGCTCATGAAATTTGACCCGGAATCGGCCGGGGGGATTATGAATACTGAGGTACTCACCCTGCTGCAGGATTTTACGGTCGAAAAATGCATTCATATTTTACAGCGATTGCAGCCGCGCCGCGATCTTCATCAGCAAATTTATGTCACTGATCAAGAGAATAAGCTGGTGGGGCATATTCAGCTTGAAGACCTGGTACTCAAGAGCCCAAAGGACCGCCTTTCATCATTTTTGAGAGAAAATGAGCTTGTGCTTTTTGCCAATGAAGATCGAGAAGAGGTGGCAAAAAAAATGATTCACTATGGCCTCATGACGGCGCCGGTCATTACGAGTAATGAGCGATTTTTAGGTGTGATCTCATCAGATACGTTGGTTGACGTCATTGAGCAGGAGGCAAGCGAGGATGTCTACCGAATCTCCGCGATGACGCCGATTAAATATCCGTATTTTGAGACGCCATTTTTTAGAATTTTTTATGAGCGCAGTTATATTCTGATAATCTTGCTGCTTGCGCAATCACTTTCAAGCATGATTTTAAAACAGTATGAAGCTACCTTGTGCGGTTTTTTAATCTACTTTATCACGATGCTTATCAGTACCGGTGGTAATTCAAGTAGCCAGACTTCGGCACTGGTCATTCAAGGAATGGCGGCTGGCGAGATTACGCCGGGCAATGTCATGCGTTTTTTGCGGCGTGAATTGCGTATGGCATTTATGATTGCGGGTGTCTTGAGTGTCTTTTCATTCCTGCGCGTTTACTTAACGTATGGTGAATTTATGGGAAGTATTGCCGTCAGTGTTTCGCTTTTTTTCATCGTTTTGCTTTCGGTAATGCTTGGCGCGGGTATCCCTATTTTGCTTAAACGACTGAATATTGACCCAGCATATGCTGCGGGACCTTTTCTAGCGACGCTTATGGATATTTTTGGCCTCTTGATTTATTGCCAAATAAGTAAATTAATTTTGCATTAAGAAGCCTTTTTCTTGACAAAGAAAGGCCAAATTTATACTCTTTAAAAGTCGCAGTTTTGAAATTATTTGAGCCGCTAGCTCAGTCGGTAGAGCAACAGCCTTTTAAGCTGTGGGTCGTTGGTTCGAATCCAACGCGGCTCACCAGTTCCCCCTCTCAAGTAAAACAGTCCAAAAACGTCTATACCAATGCGTCTTTTGGTAGTTAAGGGAGTGTTGGGGTTGGCATTATGAGTAAAATTCTGATAAAGTAGTGGCTGTTTTTAATCTAATCCCCACTGCATAGTGCACTCTGAAATTTTATGTCCCTATCGTCTAGCCTGGTCCAGGACACCGCCCTTTCACGGCGAAAACAGGGGTTCGAATCCCCTTAGGGACGCCAGCTTTCGCCAAGGCTTCAGCTGGCATGGCCAGTTCTTTAATGGATTGAAATAAAACTATAATAGGTCGGGAGAGGCGAAAGCTGTCCGCCGAAGCTTAAGCGTAGGCTGGACAATAAAATCACAAAAGTCCAAGATGTATTTCGCCAATCCATCCTTCGCATAAAGTTTCCTCCTTCGCCCTAAGGGCTTCGGCGGACTGTGGCGGAGGACAAGGAGCTTTAGCTGGCAGGGCCAATCTTTGTTTCGCATTTTCGGCTGACATGGCCATTTTTGAATGTTAGAAAGATGTACGTACTATAAAAAAATACTGTGATGTGAGGCAAAAGTTGCCGGTATGTTCTACGTCTATTTACTGAGATCAATACACTTTCCCAATCAAACCTATGTCGGCAATACTGACAATCTTCAAGAAAGATTAGAAACACATAATGCTGGTGGCTCACAGTATACAAGAGATTGGAGGCCGTGGGAGTTGGTTGTGGCACTGATGTTTACCGACAGGAAAAAGGCAGCTGCTTTTGAAAAATATTTAAAATCAGGTTCCGGCAGAGCCTTTGCTCATAAACGATTTTGGTAACGATATGCTTGTAAGAAATAAAAAATCATAGCTACGTGATAAAAGAAGGGCTCTGCATGAAAATCATTCTCGTAGGTATATTTTTAGCAGTCGTTTGTATTTCAAGCTATTGGTATTTCCGATCAAATCGAAATACATATGGAATGATAATTATCCTCAATGGCCCTTCGGGATCTGGAAAATCTTCGATTCAAAAAGAGTTTCAAAAATTAATGATGCCCAATTTATGGATTAAGCTTGGGATTGATAATCTTTTTAATGCTCCTATGCCGGATATTACTGCTGAAAATTTGAACTATTGGCAATCACCCAATCCGATTCGTTGGGTAGAAAAAACGCAGGATCAGGAAGGCAATAACGTAATCACTCTTTTTCTTGGTGATCAGGGGGAAAAGGTTGCCTACGGTATGAATAGTGCAATTGCCGAGTATGCAAAAAGTGGTTGCAATGTGATTGTTGATTACATCGCCTACCATCATACGTGGTTTGATGATCTGAAAAAAAACTGTTCAGGTATAAAAACCTATTATGTTGCCGTTGATATCCCCTTGGATATTTTGGAGCAAAGAGAAGCTGCTCGTGGTACATCGCCTAAAGGGCATGCAAGAAGCCATTACTTTACGGTATATGGTGACTATCTGTATGATTTACGCGTTGATTCTTCAAAAAATAGCCCGCTCCACACAGCTCAGGAAATCAAAGAAATGATTGAACGATAAAAAATCGGATCGACGCTTTTTTGCAGCCACCTATTTTACCAATGAAACAAGGTAACCCAACCCGATTACTACCGCTACGCTGCTGGTGACCAGAATGCCACGACCGATAGTTTTTTTCGGTTCATCAGGTTTTTGTGCCCAATCTATCGATTTTGCGATGATCAAGCTTCCCGCAGCACCAACGCAGAGAGTACCGACGATAACTTCGCCTAATGCTTTGTTGAGGTCTTTAAAATCGGGAGCGCCAGCGCTTGTCGGTGTGCTTTGGACAGCAAGAAGAGTTGTCAGGGTTATGGCAGTCATTGTTTTTTTAAGCATAGCGACCTTAAGAGTACTATATTTTGTGTAGCTAAAGATGGTACGACGCGATTGATTTTAAATGCAGCACAGCTATATGTCAATTCAGCTTGGCTTTGCAATCCGTAAACGCTTTTTATTGAGCGTCTTTCCCAGGCAAATGGTGGGACGACTCAAGTCGTTATCGGAAGCGATGGCGGGCATACGACCTATCATGCAAGCCTTTGGGATTATTTAAAAAGCATAGCAAGCTATAGATGAATCGTTTGTGTTAAT
>JAGVKP010000081.1 GCA_020050475.1 Candidatus Babeliales bacterium | reverse complement strand
TTGTTGGTCGAAAAATGGTGGTCAGTATCCCAAGAATAATCCACCAGATCATAGAACCGACAAATACGCCGCTGCTGGTCAAAATCAGCTCTGAAAGTTCATCAAGTTCATGATCAATCCCCACGGCGGTAAACATAAAAATAAATGAAAGAATAATGAGCGGGTTGGCAAGCGTCAAAAAAAAGGTAGAAAAAAATGACTGCGTGACACTATGTGGCCGCTTTGAGGGAAATGCATGCGGTGGTTTTGAAAAAAAGATGACGATGCCCAAAAACGTGAGCAAAAAGCTGCTCATGAGCCGCATGAAAAACGCTACTCTCATGACGTAATTTGTGATTACCGAGATGCCGATGAGTGCCGTGCTGGCAAAAAGAAGATCAGCGGTGGCGGCGCCAAGCCCTGCCGCAATACCGACCAAGGGCCCTTGAAGCAAAAGCCGGCGCAAACATAAAATGCCGATCGGTCCAATGGGAAATGAGATTGCAGCGCCGACTAAAATTCCTTGAGCAAAAAATAAGAAATTCATCAGTTTTTTTTGATGTAATAAGGTTACACTAGTTTCTCAATCATTTTTTAACCCTACCATAATTTGTCATCACTGTTTATGGTTTGTTGTAAGGCGTTACTGCCCAAAAACGTTGTATTTGTAGTGAGGGTCTGTCATTGAATTCATTTAAAAAAAATATTCTTAAAGCATATGGACGGTCGGGGAGCGAGTGGCTTGCAAAGCTGCCGATTATGTGCCAACAGTTGACTGAAAAGTGGAAGCTGCAACATCTTGAAGCATTTCAAGATTTATCATGGAACTTTGTCGCTCATGCGCAGACAATTGAAGATGGCATGCCCGTAGTGCTTAAAATTATTGCGCATCATGATGATTTCCAAGCGGAAAAAAAAGCGCTTGAGCAGTATGCAGGTGCTGGCGCCGTTATGTTGTACGATGCAGATTATCATGAGCGTGCTCTTTTGCTTGAGTGCGCGGTACCAGGAAAGTCGTTGGCAGATCTTTTTCCTGCGCGCGATGATGAAGCAACCAGAATTGCGGCGGGGCTTATCAAGCAATTGTGCGTGCATTCACCACGCGATACGGCGGTGTTTGATTCTGTGGAAACCTATCTTGCTCATTTGGCTGCCGTAACGATGCGCAATCAGGAGTTGCAAAAACGAGCACTGGAGTATATTGCTCGGTATCCATTTTCTGATCTTGCGTATACCCAGCAGCTCCTCCTTCATGGCGATCTGCATCATCATAATATTATTTCAAGTGAGCGGGGCTGGATAGCGATAGATCCTAAAGGAGTTATTGGGCCGCGCGTATGGGAAGTTGGTGCCTTTATGCGCAATCCGGTAGAGAGATTGGTACAGCAACCTGATCTTAAAAAGATACTGAGCAACCGCTTGGATCTTTTTGCCGATCTGTTGGCTATTGAGAGAAATTATCTGCAAGCATGGTCATTTATTACAGCGGTAGTTGCTGCTCAGTGGGCTGCGCAAGATGCCGATCCAATGGCTGAAAAGTTTGAAATTATCGCTTTAGAGCTTTTATTGTGATAAAATTTAAGTAAATTAATGTTGTGCTATTGTAGAGGGGGCGTTATGCCAAAATTTGTACTTTTTGCTGTTTTGCTGCTCACTTTTGGGGTCGGGCATGCATATACCGATGAAGAAAAGAAGAGTAATAAGAAAGAAAGCTCGGTGGTGGACATCGACTATTCAACTGGTAACTATACCGCTGACGTTAAGGGGGGCACATCTGTCAGCGTAGACGAGTTGTGGGGTACCAAAGTTGACACTGGAACGTTGCCGGCTAAGATAAAAATAAAATATCGGGGAGGCTCTACTGATAGTATTGAATTGGGGCCTGGTCAATCTGCTTGGATAGGAGGTTTATTTGGACTTGGTGGTATTTCAATTAGTGCAGGTAGTTCGGGGAGTCAGCAGCCTTGGTATAGTTATTTTCTTCCGCGCCCAAATGTTGAAACCCCTACAGAAAATACAAAACAAAAAATATCCGGCCAAAACTTTCGAAATTACCTTACCGGCGGCAATTTTCGAGCATCTGGATCAAAATTCGATCGCGTAGACACAAAAGGTGAAGAGGTAAAGCTTTCCGGGTCTAAGGTTCGCGAGCTCATTATAAGAAATAAGGAAGCCCAGATTAGGCTGAGCGGTTCGCAAGTAGGGACGCTTTACACGCCTCAAGATTTTGTCGGAAAGGTTAATCAATCAGGGGGGGTTATTGGGCAAAGGAAAGAACTTAAAACCCCTGACGAAATACTTCCGCCGGCTGTCGGGTTTTTCAATACGCTCAAAAGACTTTACTGGCGTTATTTTTAACCGTTCTTACTTTTTCTAACGCATAGCGATACGCGACTCGCGGCATATTCTCTTCATAGTTCATAACGAACTCAATTACTTCATGTGGGAATTTTTTTGAGCTTTCTTTAAGCAACCATCCGTATCCTTTCTGCACCAAGTCATCAGGATCAGTCATAAGTTTTTGAGCGCGGGTGAATGCTTCATTGAGAAATTTTTCTCTTCTTGCGCCGTAAATAAGGCAGACGGCAGCCGCCCGCTTAAACCAGCGATTATCTGAAGTGGTCCATACCTGCGTTAACGGGACGCATTCAGGAAATTTGAATAGAAACTGCCCCAGAGCGTGTGTGCACAGTTCATCGCATGCTGCCCAATTGGAAACGGTTGAAAGACACTGCTCAAAAAAAGCAAAATCGTTTGCTTCATGCTGTGCTCTGATTTTATAAAGCCAATCAAAGCCGATGAGTTGTAATTCATGCTCGCTATTTGCCAGTTGGCTGATCAGAAAAAACAGATCTTTTTTTTGCCACCGTTTGAGTTGGTGCTCATTAAAATATTGTGTCGAAACTGATCGCACGGTCGGTACCGGAACACCCAGCAGATGAATCGGTTCTTTAAAAAAGCGCTGCGCGCTTTGCTTATAGTCGCATGAAACGAGCGAAAAAAGATTTTTACGTAGTTGTGTGACGATAAGATTAGGTTGGTCGTGGACTATTGATGCATAATTCATGAAGCGGTCGTACCAACAAGCTAAGATCTGCTATGAACTGGAGGAGAGAGTGGGATTCGAACCCACGATCCCGATCTCTCGGAATAACGGTTTTCAAGACCGCCGCATTCGACCGCTCTGCCATCTCTCCACTATGATAAATGTCCGATCTAGAATACCTTTTTCCGCGTAGAAATCAAGGGCTATTGGGGCATACTTCTTACTTGCCTTGCTGGCGAAGCCATAAGAAGCTCCGTGTCCTCCGAAGCTTTATGCGAAGGATGGATTAGCGAAGACATTAATGATTGTCGAGATTTTATAGCCCAGCCGTCGCTCTATCTTCGAAGTATCACACATGATGTGTTTAGCTATGGCGGGCAGTCTTCGCTATTTTATATGTGAATCAACCTTACTGGCCGTGCCAGTCGTAGCTTGCCGAGCCGGACGTGTCCGTCGAAGCCTTGGCGAAGACGGAAGGCCCGGATAAGCGAAGACTGGTGCGCCTAAGAGGAGTCGAACCTCTAACCTTCAGATCCGTAGTCTGACGCTCTGTCCAGTTGAGCTATAGGCGCGTATATCTCATGCAATGAATTATTGAATGGCGGAGAGAGAGGGATTCGAACCCTCGCACCAGGTATTACCCCAGTTCTTGCTTAGCAGGCAAGCGCTTTAGACCGCTCAGCCATCTCTCCAAGCTTTTTTTGATTTCAAATATGCATTCAGGATAAAGGATTTGCTATTTAATGCAAGAGCTCGATAAACTGTCAACTATGGTTTTTGCAGAGTAAATTGTGGAGATTATGTGCTTCTTTTTCAGATTAAAGTAGTTCCGCAGTCTGGTAGGCAGGAGGTGGTTCTTGATCGCTCAGGAAGGCTTAAATGCTATCTTAAAAGTGCGCCGGAAAAAGGCAAAGCAAATAAAGAGCTTATTGCATTTCTGGCCGAACGGTTATCAATAGGTAAAAACGAAATTGAAATACGAGCCGGATTAACCGTGCCATCAAAACAGCTGGCAATCGCATGGGATTGGTCTTTAGACGATTTTTACCAAAAATTGGGCTTATCAAAGATGATCAAAGAGGGAGGGCAGTATGCCATATTTTAAATGGACCGGTGTTTCGTGGGAGGGCAAAACGCAATCGGGCGTTTTGCGTGCGCGCTCGCTTTCCCATCTTGATGAGCAGCTGCTTGACCGTGATTTGGGTAGAATGCGCGCTTTTCTTAAAAATCCTTGGCCATGGCAACAGATTACTGCCGGCATGCAGGCCGCTTTTTTTAAGCAACTTTCTCTATTGGTTGATTCGGGGGTCTATGTTGATAAGGCTCTTGAAATGATAGCGCAGCAGATAAACCATAGAACTTTTCGCGAGCTGATCGAAGATGCCAGTCAAGAGGTGCAGCATGGCGCTCCGTTGGCCGATGCGCTTGGTCAATCAGGAGTTTTTACCCCTCTTTGTTTGCAGATGATGCAAGCTGGCCAGGAGACTGGTAAGTTGGCCGAAGCATTAGAGCTTCTTTCCGGCTATACCAGCCAGCGTGAGCAATTTTACAAAAAAATGCGCCAGGCGCTTTTGATGCCGATTATAACTCTTATTGTTTTTTGCCTGACGGCCGGTATTATTTTGCTGACGATTGTACCGACGCTTGCATCATTTTTTGAAACGACCGGTAAGCCGTTGCCGTACATAACGCAATTAGTGCTCAACCTGAGCAATTGGATGCAGCACTCCTATGGCATAGCTCCACTTGCATCGCTTGTGGGTTGCTGGCTCTTTTTGCGATTCATTATCATGCGGTATTTTAAAGCGTATCTGCAAAAAGGCTGTCTTCGTGTGCCACTTATTGGATCGCTTATTTTCGAGATAAATCTAGTCTCCTATCTTTATGCAGCCGCCTTATTAATTCAGGGGCGTGTGGCGGTCGTGCGTGCACTAGCGCTGGCGCGAGAAAATTTGGCACTTGCAGATCTTAAGGTGGCGCTTTACACTGCCGAACAAAAAGTGAATGCGGGACTTCCGGTCCATCAAGCGCTTCATGAAGCGTCATGCGTGGCGCCTGACCTTATCGGTATGGTGATGATTGGTGAGCAATCGGGCAATTTGGGGCGTATGCTCATGCGTGTCGGTGATTGGTATACTGAGCGGGTGAACCGTAGATTTACGGTAATCAATTCGTTGGTGCAGCCGTTACTGATGGTTTTTTTGGCGCTTTTAGTCGTTGGGCTTATCGTTGCCGTTTATCTACCGCTCTTTGATCTTTCAATGGCTGTTGGTTGATGGTGCATAATGAATCGAAATTGTGTAAGAAATTTCTTCTTGCGCGTTGACCCAGAGGTTCATTTACGGTACGCTTACGGTATATTTTTTTGACATATATACGCCGGGATGGCGAAATTGGCAGACGCACGGGACTCAAAATCCCGCGGTAGCAATACCATGTCGGTTCGAGTCCGACTCCCGGCACCAGTCTTCGCTTATCCGGGCCTTCCGGCTCGGCAAGCTACGACTGGCACGGCCATTAAGGTTGGCTCGCATATAAAATAGCGAAGACTGCCCGCCATAGCTAAACACATCATGTGTAATACTTCGAAGTCAGAGCGACGGCTGGGCTATAAGATTACAAAAGTCCGCAATTTTTCGAGGCTTTAGCTGGCTGGCCAGTTTTTGCAAAGCCCCTCCTTTACTAAAATTGAGAGCAATGACTGATCAAAGCTGTATTTTTTGCAAAATCATATCTCGTCAACTGGCTTCAGTCTTTATTAAAGAAACTGATGATCTGATTGTAATTGCAGATCTCTATCCTAAAGCGCCTGTACATTATCTAATTATTCCAAAAATTCACGTGAGCGATATTCAGCATCTTGCCGAAACTGATGAAAAGCTTGCTGGAAGCATGATTATGATGGCGCGAAGCCTAAGCAAAGAGCTTTTTAATGGCCAGGCATTTAAGCTTGTGATTAATAGCGGTGCGGCGGCTGGGCAGCATATTTTCCATCTTCATATGCATTTTCTATCGGGTGGCCCCATCGATTCGGTATAATGGTTTTGAAGGGGACAAGCCATGAAAGCGCACCGTTTTTTTCGAGCGATCCGCATTTTTTTTCGTACGGCTGGTATCGTGCTTTTTGTCAGCTCGTTACTTGTCGCTGCGCAGGTTGGTATCATCACCTCTCGTCCGCGCTATGAAGCAAGAAGAGCGGCAGAGCATAAGCTTTTTCGTGCTATTTTGAAAAATCAGTTTGCAGCGCAATCCGTTTTTTTTACTACGCAAGATCAGGTAAAGTTAGCGGGACTTTTAGTTGTCAGGCCAACGGCCACAAAAAATGTGATCATCTGCCATGGCTATCGGATGAGCAAAGAGCGCATGCACCGCTTTGCCCTGATGCTCCCGCATGATAATCTTCTTTTTTTTGATTATCGGGCTCATGGCGAAAGTGGTGGTCGCTCATCAACTATCGGCTACCAGGAAAAATTTGATGTACTTGCAGCGCTTGATTTTGTCGCGGCACATGAAAAGACGGCACACTTGCCGACAGTCGGTATTGGGGTCTCAATGGGTGCAGTGACTCTTTTAGCAGCGGCTGCTGAATCGCAGGTATGCAAAGCAGTGGTGCTTGATGCGCCATTTGCGCGTCTTGACGAGCAAGCAAAGCATATGGTGACGCGTCGTTATAATCTGCCACGGCTGCCATTTGCGTATCTGGTACGATCATTTTTTGAGTCGTTCCATCGCTTTAAGTTGCGAGAGGTCGATTCTGTACAGTGCGCCCAGCGGCTGAAAATTCCGACCTTTATGATTCATTCGCAGGCTGATCAAACGGTCCCGTTTTGCGATGGGCAAAAAATATTTGAAAAGCTTTCAGGTCCCAAAGATATGTGGGTCGTTTCAGGATCAGGGCACGCGCGGATTTTTACTGATCATCAGGATGAGTATCAGAAAAAAATTAATCAGTTTTTTAGCCAGCATTCTCTTTAATACCGCTCAAATAATTGCGAGATCTTTTAATGCCGTGATACGGTGATGAAAAAAGGGAACACTCGTGATGCAAGTAATGAGTAAATGTTGGTGGATAGCCGTATTGATAACAAGCGCACTGTTTGCGGAAGTTGATAGAGGGACTGGGCTGAGAGAGTTAGATCCAAAAACTGTCTACGAACCACCCCGAAGTGATCAAGAAGCGATCGAGCAAGTAAAAAAAGCTAAAGATGAAAAAATAGAGGCTGAGCGGCGCGAGCAGGGAGCGCAAAAAAAACTGACCGATATAATAGGCAAGAAGAACAGGGGGATTGCAATCGATAATGATCTGTTTTTGCAAATATCAACTGAAGCGGGAGCTCGAGCAAAAGAACGTCAACAGTGG
>JAGVKP010000033.1 GCA_020050475.1 Candidatus Babeliales bacterium | reverse complement strand
GCTGTATGAAAACCGTTCCTTATTATCAACTTCCCTGCAGTGAGCTGGAAGCATTATTTAAAACAGATTGTTCACGCGGTCTTTCTTCTCCTGAGGCACAAAAGCGCCTTGCTCAACATGGCGCCAATACGCTCAAAGAGCAGCCACAGCCTTCTCTTTTGCGCATTTTTATCCGGCAGTTTCAAAGCCCGTTAATTTACGTTCTGCTGGCCGCAGCACTCATTATTATTCTCGTTGGCAATACGCTTGATGCCGCAATTATTAGCATTATTCTTTTTTTCAATTCAATTATCGGCACCATCCAAGAAAGCCGTACACAAAATCTACTATCAAGCCTCAAACAGTTTCTTAAAACGGAAGCTCTGGTGCTGCGCGATGGCAGTAAACAAATTATACCGACCACACAGCTTGTTCCCGGAGATATTATTATTTTGGGCCAAGGTGAGCGCGTTGGCGCGGATGCGCGGATAATTACCGCACATCTTCTGCTTGTTGATGAATCAATGCTCACTGGCGAGACATTTGGCATAGAGAAATCAGCCCATGAACTGCCAACCACGATGCCGGTAGCCGATCAGAAAAATATGCTCTTTAAAGGAACCTCCATTCTTTCAGGTACCGCCACCGCAATTGTCGTTGCCACCGGTGATCAAACTGAGCTTGGCAAATTAGGCATCTTAGCGCAAACCATACAGACCGACGTACCGCTCAAGCGTGATCTTGATATCTTATCGCGCTGGATACTCGTTTTTATTTTTATTTCCTGCATTTTTCTGTTCATCATCGGGTTGTGGCACGGTCGCTCTTGGACCGATCTTTTGATCACCCTCAGTGCACTTTTTATCTGCGTGGTACCGGAAGGACTGCCGGTTGTCTTTACGCTTGCATTAGTCAACGGCGCCTTTCGCATGGCGCAAGAAAAGGTAGTGGTCAAAAAACTGCATGCGGCTGAAGGTCTGGGACGCACCAGCATTTTAGTTATCGATAAAACCGGAACGCTCACTAAAAATGAAATGATGGTAAGCAACATATATGCTGATGGCAAAGAGTATGAAATTTCAGGCCATGGCTACCAACCAAAAGGCAAAATTACCCGCGACGGCGCACTGATTAGCAAACTCACTGACCATACAGCATTAAGTCGGATGGCGCATACCGCATCTCTTTTGAATCGCACGCAGATTGAAGTCAATGAAACCACCGGTCTTTTTGCCCTCAAGGGTGACCCGACGCAGGCCGCAATCTACGTTTTTTCTCAAAAAGCGGGCCTTGATCAGCAAAAACTTGCTCAATCGTATCGATTTGTCACCGAGATTCCATTTCAATCAGATACGCGCTTTCAAGCCGATTTTTATCTTCATGATGAGAGCGTCACTGCTTTGATTGTCGGCGCACCGGAATATATTCTTGCACACAGCAGCAACGTATCAGAAAAAGATCGCCAAGGATTTGAGAAACTCTTGGGTCAAGGGTTGCGCGTTATAGGTGCTGCCTACAAAGATTTTAAAACAAATGACGTACAACCGTTTGAAGATCAGGAGTATGCAAAAGGGCTCCTTATGAAAGATCTGCATCTGCTTGGTTTTTTTGGTCTTCAAGATACAATTCGCCCAAATGTCGGACAGATGGTTGAGCAAGCGCGCGCTGCCGGATTGCATATTGTCATGGCGACCGGAGATCACCAACAGACCGCTCTTTTTGTCGCAAAGGCAGTCGGTATTTATCGTGACGGAGATCTGGCAATCGACGGCCCTGAATTTGCCAGTATGCCTGATGAAAAACTACATGATGCGGTACTTAAAACGACCGTCTTTTCTCGCCTGGCTCCCGAACAAAAAATGAAGCTGATCAGCCTCTATCATGCGCATGGCCATCGCGTAGCCATGACCGGCGATGGGGTTAACGATGCACCATCATTGGTTGCGGCAGATGTCGGCATCGCAATGGGTATTGTGGGTACTGAGGTGGCCAAAGAGGCGGCCGATATTATTCTGCTTGATGATTCTTTTGGCAGTATTATCAATGCGGTTGCTTATAGCCGGCATATTTTTACTACGCTCCGCCGCGTTATTCTTTATTTTTTTGCCACCAATTTAGCAGAGCTGCTCCTCATTTTGTGCGCGATCGGCCTTAACCTACCGGTGCTGCCACTCACCGCCGTCCAGATCTTTTGGTTGAACCTTGTTACTGATGGCTTTTTAAATGTTGCGCTTGCCCTCGAGCCGTACGAACAAAAATTAGACGCGCTCTTCATCAAGATGCGCCAAAAACTCGTTGACGGATGGCTTATTATCAAAACGTTTTATCTTGCAATTCCGATGACAATCGGTTCATTTGCATTGTTTAATGTTTTTTTGCTTCACAGTATTCCGCTTGCGCGCACGATGACTCTAGTCAGCATGGCACTTTTTCAATGGATGAATGCCTGGAACTGCCGCTCTGAAACGCGTACTAATTTCCAACTTGGTTGGTTTTCCAATCACTGGCTCATTGCCGCTTGCATTTTTGTCTTTCTTTTACAAATTCTGCTCGTTTATGCACCATTCATGCAGCTCTTTTTTGGCACCGTGCCACTCTCACT
>JAGVKP010000116.1 GCA_020050475.1 Candidatus Babeliales bacterium | reverse complement strand
CGTAAGTGCGCCGAAAAATTTGCTTTGGAAAGCTGCTGGCTTGCGTGCTATATCTTTGCGCGCTAAAATCTGCTGGCGCGTTGAAGCGGTTAAGCGCCCAAACATTTCTTGCTGCTGCCACCATAAATCGTACCCTAAAAGAAGATGGGAGCGCGGGGCAACCCAGATATTTGCGGCAGTTGAAAATTTGAGCAAAACTCCGGGAAAAATGAGGGTATCGTAGACGCGGGGATACAGCGTTTCAATAATCTGCTGCTGAATAAACTGAAGATCCTGCTCGCAGGAAGCTGGTGTGGTATTCAGACCAATAAAATCATTCGGATTTTTTTTATTTATATAAAATCTTTTTTCAACGGCAGGCAGGAGATATTCAAATTCGGCATGCGTATCAAAGCGGAGCTTGTGCGAGAAAAAAAGATAGTTATCAAGGCAAAACCCGACGCCAAAATGGCCACCGTTACCGATTTCTGATTCCAAAAGATTGGCCGAAAGCTTATCGAGCGCGCCGATTAAAAAGTCGGTCGTGGCATCTTGCACCGCTGCCGGATCGGTAATCACTAAATCAAGAAGAGCAACAAGATCAAACGGTGGATTATCGCTATTTTTTTTAAAATAGGAGCCGTACATACCACCCCGTTTAAAAGCAAACGCGGTGGGGATCGTTGCCAAAAATCCAGCATTGACCCACAGTGCATTGTTATCGATGAAGGAATAGCCGGCAGTAAAGCGCGTATCCCCTAATCCTACTTTGTCACTGATAAGATGTTTTTTTGCAAATTCATCAAACGCTTTTTGCTTTTCTTTTTCGTTTAATGGGAGCGTGGCACCACTTGGAATGTCATTATCTGCTTGAAAAAGTTCAAGCTCAGATTCAAGCTGCGCTTTTTCCTGGTCATTTAACTGAAAGTTGCGTTCGATATAGGCAATCGGTGTTTTGATTTGCAAAAGCCATTTGCCGCGCTCATGAGCCCACCAGCCCATAATAGCTGCACGGCGCTCTTCAATTTCGATATCACCAAGCAGTGAAAAAACTTTTGGGATATTGAGATTGCCAAAGAGCGATACAAAATCATCTATTTCGTTGATCAGATTTTGATTTTCAAACGACAGGTATGAGCGCAATGAAAATTCATCTTCATAAAAAGCAACCTTGGGCGTCTGGTTATACCAGAGCTGACCGGTGAGTGACCAATTGTCAGGCCTGCAATAAGGAAAGTAAAAGGCAGGATAGTCAAGAATTGCCCGTTGATTTGGCGGATTGGTCCGTTGATACACATCCTGCTCAAGCAGCGTGTCGGCAAAAGCGATTTCGCCGGGAGTGACATCCGGTGGGCAGTTACGCGCTACATACCGTAAAAAAGTTTGTGCTGGAGCAAAATTTTGACTGATCGGGCTGATCGGATGGTTAAAATAAGGATCAATATCGGGGAGCTCTTCATACTCGCAGTCTATCTGCGTATCAAAAGTCAAAATGGCCGGGCTATGCGTTAATCCAGCCGCACATAAAGCTAGGAGCAGAGCAATGTGTAAACCTAAAGGTCGTTTCATACGATACCATGATGTTTAAGGGTACGATTCGTCTGAAAATGAATGTAGCAACTGGCAACAAGATGAGTAAAGATTGGACGATGGTTATTCATCAAAATACTCAAAAGATCTATTAAAAGTGATGATGTTTTAGGGTAGTGCTAAAAGCTTTGGTATCGTAACACATTTTTTAACTACAGGCAAAAGCGGCCTTTTTTCTGGTCTTTTATAAGCAAAGAGGTAACCTAAAAATAATAAAAAACTTATAGTTTGTTACCGTAGGGAGTTTTTATGCACGATCGCCTCCAACTGCCATGCGTTATTTCACTTGAAGGTAACATTGGCGCTGGTAAATCAACTTTTTTAAGAATTATGGAACGCCACCTTGCCATTACGGCAATTTTTGAGCCGCATACTAAATGGCAGCAGGTTGGCGGGACGGATAATATTCTCCAACGTTTTTACGATCAGCCGCAGCGCTGGGCGTATACATTCCAAAGCTATGCATTTGTCACGCGCGTGATGGAGCAGGAGCAGTATGCGCGCAAATCGCCAGGATCAATCCAAGTGCTTGAGCGGTCGGTCTACTCTGACCGGTACTGCTTTGCAAAAAATGCCCATGATCAAGGGATGATGAATGCACTTGAATGGAAACTGTATCAAGAGTGGTTTTCATGGTTGGTGGATGGGTACGTTGCGCAGCCTGCCGGTTTTATTTATCTGCGTACTTCGCCGGAAACGTGCTATGAACGTCTTAAAAAAAGAGGTCGCATTGAAGAGCGCAATGTTACCCTTGAGTATCTCAAGACGATTCATCAAAAGCATGAGCAATGGCTCATACAGCGCGAAGATATCTCGGTTCATGAAGCGAGTGTGCCGGTACTTACGTTATCAGTCGAGAATGATTTTGAGCAAAACGAGGCGGAGCAGCTGCGTCTTTTACAAGCAATACGAGACTTTTTTGGCATTCGGATGAATACGCACGGAGTGCATTTGGGGTTTGAGCAATCGCGCGGATTGTAATCATCCATTTATTTAGGCTAGAATTGATAAAAATATACTCATGGTAAGCATATAAATGAAAGGTTACGATTATGAACGGAGTTGAAGGTATTTATATCGCAAAAGCTGCCGCTTTTATCGGTGCTGCCCTTGCTATGGGGATTGGTACATTAGCTCCTGCTTATGGGCAAGGCCTTGTCGGTGCAAAGGCGTGTGAAAATATCGGCAAATTCCCTGAAAGTGCCAAAGATATTCGTGGTGCACTGGTTATGGCACTTGGTATTATTGAGTCTTCAGCGGTATATGCGCTTTTGGTTGCTGGTGGACTTATATTTGTCGGCTACAGTTTATAACGGGTTTGATTGATGATAAATGGGACGCTCGTCGCGCAGATCGTTCATTTTCTTATCGTATGTTTTTTGATCCATGCTGGTATTCTTAGGTATTTGGTCAGCTTGGTAATGGCTGAGCGTGCACAAAATGCAGATCTTGCACAGGAGTTTGATACGGTACAAGAATCATTAGCGCATCTTCTTGCAAAAAAAGCTGCTGACTGGGCTGCTCTCAAGCGACAGTTTGTTTCTCTCATGCCATTCAAGCGGCGTACGGCTGAAATATCTTCTAGTGAAAAAGCGCTATCTATTGCCCAGCCTGCCGAAAAACAGCTTGCTGATGACCGGCGTGCATTGTGCCAAGCTATTATTAAAAAGGTAACTCATGTCAATTCACGTACTGAGTAATATCTTTTTTAGATTATTAAACACGGCAGCGCTTTGTGCGTTGGCTGTCTATGTCTTTAAAAAATATATGGTTGCCGGTTTGCGGCGTACTATTGCGCAACGCAAGGCTTTAGAGTCTGCTCAGCTCAAAAAAAATAAACTTGCCGCTGATGAACTACGCCAACTTGAAGGATCGATTGTCCAAGAAAAAAAAGAGGCGGAATCTCTTTTAGATGCTGTCCGTCAGTGGGCAGATGTCGTTGGCAAAAAAGAGAAAACTACGCAGCTTGCACAGCTTGAGATGCGTACCTATGAACAGCAACGAAGCGTTAAAAAAGAAAAAGAGCTTGAGCGCGTGATGCTTAAAAAGACTGTTGGATTACCGGCATTGGCTGATGCGCACAAGCAACTCGTAAACTCTTTTGCCAGTTCGGATCAGGCGCAGTTATTTACGGATCAGGTTGTATCATTAATCGATGAATTGAGCGTATGAAAAATCGTAATGCACAGTTAGCATACAAATATGCGCGCGCCTTTTTGAATGTCTATGCTGATCAGGCATTGGTTGATGAGCAGCTACAAAGCAAGCGATTGACTGAATTTTTTCATAATCATAAGCAATTGCATTTTTTTTTAAAATTGCCTGAACGGTTTTACAACGTACAAAAAATAATTATTGATCGCTTGGCAGATACCCTGCACTTAGGGCAACCGCTGCGTTCGCTTTTTTTGCTTCTGCTTGAGCATCAGCGCATGTATTTGATACCAGAGATTTGCAAAAAAGTGAATGAGCTTATTGATGCAAAAAATGGTCGCATTAGATGTATGATTGCCAGTTGGCCGACGTTAAATGAAAAGCAAAAAACAACGATGCGAGCATTTGCTCAAAAAAAGATAGGATCGGGGGTCATTGCTACCTATAGCGAAGATCCAGGACTTATTGCAGGAGTTTCTTTGACCACTGATTCACTGCAATGGGAGTACTCGGTACGTAAAAAATTGGCGACGATTGAAAGGCTATTCCACGATGGAGATTAAAAGTTCGGATCTTATTTCACTGTTTGAAAAAGCGCTTACTGGTGTCACTGATGAACAATTTCATGAGATAGGAATTGTTATTCAGGTTGGTGATTCCATGTGCCGCGTGCATGGACTTCGTAACGCAGTGCTTGGCGAGTTGGTGGTATTTGATGGTGGTAATAAAGGTATCGTTTTCAATCTAGATGAAGATTACGTATCGGTATTTCTCTTTGATGCAGCGATACCAGTCGATGAGCTCGAGGTTGTTAAGCGTACGGGAGACGTATTTAAAGTACCGGTTGGTATGGAGCTACTTGGTCGCGTGGTGGATGCTACCGGCAAACCGATTGACGGATTGGGTGATCTCAAAACGAGCCAGATGAGGCCTATTGAGGCTGAGGCGCCCGGTATCATTGAGCGAAGCCCGATTAATGAATCATTAGAAACCGGGCTGATGAGTATTGATGCGCTGATTCCGATAGGAAAAGGGCAGCGCGAACTG
>JAGVKP010000079.1 GCA_020050475.1 Candidatus Babeliales bacterium | reverse complement strand
CCAACTGCGGCAAAGCATGGCATAAATTTTTCGGCCAGCATGACGCAGTTTCTACTTTCAATAAGACTGGTGCCCACATTAATAATGCGCGATACGTGATTTTTGGCCGCGTCCGTAATTATTGTCTCGGCGAGCGGTAAATGCTGGGCGGCCAGTGGTGTATCGAACTGACTTTTGACCATAATATTTATGTGGCAATGCGTATCGACAAGATGAAAATTTGACATAAAGTTCTCCTGGTTAATTTTTTTATTTTTCATACCGCCCTAGTTTACCCAAATTTGACAAACGCATAAATCGAATTAGTCTTGTTACTGATGTCATAGGAACATTATAAAAAGTAGAGTTTAGTGAAGTAGCAGTGTTTAACCGTATAACCCGTAGGAGTTCTCAATGAACAAAAGTCAGCTTATTGACTCCTTAAGCGAAGAGACGCTTTTTACCAAGAAAGATGTAGCTCGCTTATTGGATAGCTTGGCTCGAACTGTACAACGCGCACTTAAAGGTGGCGATAAAGTACAGTGGGCAAGTTTTGGTACCTGGTCAGTTTCGCGCCGCCCTGCTCGCAAGGGCATTAACCCAGCAACAAAGCAGTTAATTGATCTACCAGCGGTCAATGTTCCTCGCTTCAAGCCAGGCAAAGCGTTGCGCGATGTCGTAAGATCGATCTAATAATCGTGGATTGATCACTAATTTAGGCTTTACCTGAAAATGGGTCGCTTCCAAGCGGCCCATTTTTTCCCTGTTCAATTCGTCTTTTTTGCAGTAGTCTGGATAACCATATCATCACTAACTACTGAAGGTTGCTCACATGGTCGATTTAGTGTTGTTGCGCGAAAATCCTGAAAAAGTAATAAGCCTTCTTCATCTGAAAGATCCGTCGTTTCCCGCACGTGAGTTGCTCAAAAAAGATGAAGAATTAAGAATGATACGCGTACAAGTCGATGATTTGCGGCAACAAAAAAATCAGCTCGCAAAGCAGGCGCAGCAGGGCGTCACGCAAGAAATTCGCGAGCATTCGATTACTATCGGAAAAAAATTAAGAGAGCTTGAAGCTTCTCTAGAGCTTGCGCAAACCGCATTTGACCAGCTCTATCTTTCCTGCCCAAATATTCCTTTTGAAACGATTGCACAAGGTGGTAAAGAAGCCAATCGAGTGGTCAAACAAGAGGGCTCCAAGCCAGCGTTTCAATTTGTCCCAAAAAATCACGTTGAATTGGGGACAGCTTTGGGATGGTTTGATTTTGATGCAGCGGCAACGATTGTTGGAAGTAATTTTGTTCTTTACAAGCAGGATGGCGTTAAGCTCATCTATGCGCTTGCTATGTTTATGCTCAAGCATAATCAGGAGCACGGCTTTTCGCTCATTTTGCCGCCGTATATGGTTAACGAACAGTCATTGACCGTTGCGAGCAACTTTCCCAAATTTAAAGATCAAGTCTATGCGACTGCCGATGATCCATATTTTTTGATTCCGACTGCTGAAGTAAGTCTTACTAATCTTTACCGAAATCATATTTTTGAAACGAATGATCTGCCAAAACGATTGACCTCCTGGACGAGCTGTTTCAGGCGTGAGGCGGGATCGTACGGTGCCGCTGAGCGCGGTTTGATTCGTATTCATCAATTTGAAAAAGTAGAGATTTATTCTTTCACTAAGCCTGAAGATTCAGCGGCTGAACTTGATAAAATTGTCGCGTGCGCCGAGGGGCTTTTGAAAAAATTAGGATTGCATTATCGAATTTCGCTGCTGGCAGGGCAAGATTGCTCATTTCCTTCAGCACAAACGTTTGATATCGAAGTATGGATTCCGAGTCAGGGTTATTATGAAGTTTCTTCGTGCAGTAATTGTACTGATTTCCAGGCTCGTCGCGGCATGATTCGCTATCGTGATGAAGTGACTCATAAAACAAAACTGGTACATACGTTAAACGGTTCTTCGTTGGCGTTACCACGATTAATGGTTGCGCTTATGGAGACGTATCAGCAGCCTGACGGCACCATACAAATACCCGAAGTGCTTAAGCAGTACGGAGTTTGGTAACTATGATCCCGTCATTAAAAGGTGATCTTTTTAAAAAAATAAAAAAACTTGAAATTCGCACGCGACGTATGTTGCGCGGCTATCATCTTGGCGATCATCAGGTAAAAGAAAAAGGGTATGGCCTTGATTTTGAACAGTTATCTGATTACCAATTTGGCCATGATATCCGATTTATTGACTGGAAAGGCTCTGCGCGAGCCAACAAACTGCTCATAAGAGAATACAAGCAGGAGAAAACCAGAACGATACTCATCGCTTTTGATTCATCTGCGTCGACCTTGTACGGCACTGATGATGCAAAGCATGAAAAGATGATTGATGCTGCGACTGCGCTTATTATGGCCGGGGTGTACAGTAAAGATTCGGTTGGGCTGATGGTTTTTTCCGATCGCGTAGAATCATACATGCAACCACGAAGATCGCCGGGGCAGATTCATCTTCTTTTAAAAAATTTATGTAGCATTCAGCCGCACCAGAAAAAAACATCGTTGCGATGCGCACTTGATTTTATTGCCGGCCAACGGAAAAAAGATATGCTCATTTTCATGATATCCGATTTTATAGATGATCATTTTGAAAAACCGCTCAAAGCATTGGCAGCAAGGCATGATTTTGTGGCTGTCAGAGTGGTGGACCATTACGAGGACAAACTTCCTGCCGTAGGTATTATTCAGCTGCAAGATAGCGAATCTGGGCAAAAAATGCAGGTTAACCTCTCAAAAAAAGTATGTGCGCAGTTAAGTGATTCACTAACTGAGCGTGTTTATTCTTTAAATAAACTTTTTAAGGACGCGCGGATTGACGTAGTTAATCTGTATGAGCGTGATACGGTAATTGATCAACTCATGCGACTTTTTCAGCGTCGCGGTAACTAACCATAGATGACGATGATGGAAGAAAAAATTCAGATCTATGATATCTACGGCTGGTGGTATAAACCATTGTGGCATTCATGGTATTTTAAGGCTACCGTAGGATTTGTGGGTGCGCTTTTAGGGGTGTATTTTTTAGTTAAGGTCTGTCGATGGTATCGTGGATTACCAGGTAAAGCAAAAGAGCCTTGGCAGGAAGCACTCGGGTCATTGCAGGCGATTAAACTTTCGCTTTTTGAAGATGGAGAGACGCATCGCCTTTTTTATGGCCATATTACCGCTATTCTCAAAAATTATCTTGCCAAGAGATATCAGCTCGAGCTTGCGTCAAAGACGGATCAAGAAGTGATGAGTGCTATCCAAAATTCACCACTGCCCGCTGATTTGCAGGAACATTTGCAGGCGCTGATGAAAGGGGCGGAAATCATTAAATTTGCACATCAAGAAAGTGGGGCGGAGCGTATGAGATACGATTTGATGCGTGCAATAGACATTGTCAGAAATACCATTCCGCGTAAATAGCGATTATCGGGGGGACTTACGGTGCAGTACGATCTAAAAGTGCGGCCTTCATCTTTTTACATCCATTGGCCATTCTGTCCATATAGATGCCATTTTTGCCATTTTGTGGCACTGGCGGCTCATGAAGAGTATATGCAGAGCTATCATCAGGTTCTGTGCCGCGAAATTCAGCGTTACCTTGATCTGCATAGCGGCAAACTAGCCCTCAAGACGCTGTATCTTGGTGGTGGTACCCCGAGCACCTACCCCCTTAACCTGCTACTTGACACGTTTGCTATACTTAAAGAATCAGTCACTTTTGAGGCTGATTACGAATGCACTCTCGAAGTGAATCCAGGAACCGTTACGGAGGATCATTTTAAAGTGTGGCAACAGATTGGCGTAAATCGTATAAGCCTGGGGGTACAAAGTTTGAACGAAGTAGTGTTAAAGAAATTAAATCGGCATCAATCGACGTTTGATGTTGAGTGGGTGATTCAGCGGGCACATAATTTTTTCAAGTCCGTTTCGATTGATCTAATAGTGGGGCTTCCGGGAGTGAGTGTTCAGCAATGGCAGGATGCGCTCAAAAAAATTGTGCAGTGGCCAATTTCTCATCTATCGATCTATTTTCTGACGGTGCATGAGCAGACACCGCTGTATTTTGGCGTGCAGAAAAAAACCGTTCTCTTGCCCTGTGACGATGAGGTGGTAGACCAATATTACTGGTCAATTGATTTTTTAAAGCAGCATGAGTTTGAGCAGTATGAAGTTTCCAGTTTTGCTCGCCATAAGGCACAATCAAAGCATAATAGCGCTTATTGGAACCGAGAGCCGTTCAAAGGGTTTGGGTTGGGTGCTTGGTCATTTGATGGATCTGGTCGCTATCAAAATGAAAAAAATCTGATGAGCTACTTTAGTTTGATAGAAGAGAACAAAGATGCTTCATTTTTTCAAGAGCAACTGACGCCTGACCAGGTCTGGCTTGAGAAACTGATGCTTGGCTTGCGGCAGCACAAGGGGGTACTTTTTAGTGAGCTTACTGAAGGGCTTTCGGATGAGAAAAAAGAAAAATTGAATGAGCGTATTCAGGCATTAGGTGAACAAGGGTTTATCGCTTTTGATGGTGTGCGGTTGCAGTTGATGCCTAAAGCACTTTCGGTAGAAAATTATTTGATAGAAAAACTTTCTTTTTAAAAATAGGACCAACAGTAGTGCAGCGTCTTATGTATGGTAACCGTTAATTTGTAGATGTAAGGATAATTATGGCAAAACATGTTGGTGTAAAACTACCTGATGATCTTATTAAGGTACTTAAAAAGGGTACGGTGGGAATTTTAGCTACTTTTTCTGAAAAAGGGTTGCCCAATACCACTCCTATTCAGTGTGTGTATCCTAAGGGTACGGAGAGTATACTGATGAGTATTAACAAAGATCATACTGGCTATCACAATATGGTTTGGCAGAAAAAAATTATGCTTTCGTTTTTAGATGAGGGAAATGTTGCCTACAGTGTCCTTGGTCGTGCAGGAGTGGTACGAGCGCCTTCGCTGGTGCATCCACTCATGAATATTGTGCGCATTGATATTATTGATATCAAAAGCGATCGCTCTACGTTGACTCGCATCGAAAGTGGTGTACGATGGGGCTATACCTCATGGGAAGCTGAAGAGTTAACGCGTGGTCTTATTAACGAGCTTAAAGAGCTAGCGGCAACGTTATAAAAAGGAGCAAAAAAGCAATGGAAAAAGTGTGCAGGGTTACTATTTTTCTTTCTCTTGTATCAGGCTCACTTTATTCCATGTCGCCGGAAATTGGTCCGGATCAAGTACTGGATCTTGCTCAGCAGCAGCAATCAGCAGTTCAGGCGCCGATTATTCAAGCGCCTGAACAAGTATCTACCGTACCGATGATCGCAGAGCGATCGGAACAACTAGAAACCGATGCGCGCGCTGCAGAAACTCAAGAGGAAAAAAAACTGATTGGCGGCATTGATACGGTTGATATTGAAGATGGTGGCAATTGGCTTTTAAAGCGCAAAGCGGTTGAAGATACCATCGATCGTATTGAGCAAATTAATCGGCAGTTCAGCCTTATTTTAGAAACAAGAGTAGATTACCGCATTAGGCAAAATCAGTTTGATAGTGAATATGATAAGTTCCTTGGTGAGATTGGATTTGATATTGGTGACTCTGAAAAGATGCTCGTTGATTTGATTGCGCAAGTGGAGCGAGAGCGATTGCAGCAAGGAGATCTGAGCGAAGATGAGCGCGAGCTTCTTGAAAAATTGAATGAAAAGCAAAAAGAGCTTACTGCTTTGAAAGAAGCGCTTACGATGCTTCAAGCACTCGAAACGCGCATGAATGAAGTTTTGACCACGGTCGATAATCAGATCAAAGTAGCCAATGAGCATCAAAATCAGGCCTGGCGTAATTTTCAAGAAATAAAACAGGTGCTGAGTGATGAAAAGGCTGAAGAGCTTTACTACCAAACGGACGGGCTGTATAAAAACTTGCAGGAAATTTACGCCTATCTTAAGACGACGTTGAGCAGCTATTTTAATGAGCAGTTTCAGGCTATGCGTGACCAGATGGGTAAAGTTAAAAATTCGGTCAATAGCCTTGCGCAATCGGGACTTGATTTAAAGCAGGAGTTTGAGCGACTGGAAAAGCTTGATCTTGAGCAGGATGAAAAAAGAGTTAGCGAACAGATTGAAAAAGAGGTTGAGCAAAGGGTTGATGATGCTCTGACGCGCGAAAAAACGCAAAAAGAGCACGGATGGATTG
>JAGVKP010000021.1 GCA_020050475.1 Candidatus Babeliales bacterium | reverse complement strand
GCCTTTGAAAGCCATAATCCAACGCCTAAAAAAGATCTATTAGAAGCAAAACAGCGAGAACTCCAGGGTGCCAAAAAAGAGTATGAAGAACGCTTACAAGCGGCACGTACTAATCTTCAACGTCAGATCAAAGCTACAACTGAAGATGTGATAACGCCAGAACCTGAAAAAAAAAGAAGGCTGATCGATGCAACACGTACAGAACTTTTTGAGCAGATGACCGTTGAATCAGTGAATGCCGAGTTAAAATCAACGCAAGAAGCTTTACAAAAACTGACCATGCAAGCAGCTCAGCTGCTTGAAAAACCACTCACAACCCCCAAAAAAAACACACAAGAATTTTTTGCAAAACTACAATCTTACCTGAAAAATCTGGTGCTCCGGTTGAAAATATTTTTACGGTCACCAGCAACCGCTGATGCGATGAAAGATTACTATGCAGCACTCGGCAACATCTCAAAAAGAGAGCTTGCCCAATCAGCAGCAAACGCTTTCATCTCGCAAGCCGATCGCACCGAGCGCCGTGCCGCAGTCTTAAAAAATCCGCTCAGTGATCCAGCTTATGCAAATGATCTGCGTATTTTACAGGCAGCTCAAGAACGCATCGCCGCTTCATTTAATCAACAATTAGCAGCCGCTCTTGAGCAGTCGGAACAGTCATTTAAAACATTTAAGACTGAAACACTCGACCGCGCATCAAAAGAGCAGACACCGGATCTGGTTACCATACTTGAAGGTCGCAAATCACCGCGTGATCTTAATACCGTATTTGCTGATCTTAAAAGCGCCACATCTCCCGATGCACTCTTTACGCTGCTCTCTGGCGAACAAAATCCGTATACGATACTTGGGCTGCAACCTGGTGCATTGACTGCCGAACAAATCGAAAAAAGCTATCAGGAAAAATCAAAGACGGTACCGCAAGCAACCCTCAAGACCGCACGCGATCGCCTGATGTATACCAAACCGCTTGTCGATTCACTGTTAGATTTTGCCGGCCAGCTAGCAAAGCAGGCAGACACCGAAATCAGGGCGGCGCAAAAAACCTATAGCTTACAACTCGAATCAGCAATCGACAGCATGAGAAAAAAAGGCTAAAAGCAGCCGTGAAACCGCTGATTTATTGACAAAAAAGCGGCGTAATTTAAGCTAAAAAGTAGACGGCCACACCTTAGCTTTCTGCACGGAGTACCTAAAAAATCATGCAGTTGACCCGCAAAACAAAACATCATTTAAGCGTAACCCTCTTTTCGGGGCTTTTTTTTCTTTTCATTTTTATGCTCACGAACCATTACTGCCCACACAAAAAGGCAGAGACCCGTTTTAAGGTGGTCTATCCGCATCATTAATCAGCAATGTTACTCAACGGTAACGGATTTAGCCAAATGCCGCGGCTTATCAATCGGGCGGCCAAGCGCATCTGCTATCGCATAGACAAAAAATTGCATAAGCCCGGTCATTGCTAGTGGTGCTAGCAGGGGTGCTACCGGCTTAACGGTAAAAGCCAGATCAGCTAACTGGCACAGTTCATCCTGACCTTCAAAGGCAAAGACGACTAAATGGCCATGCCGAGCCTTAATTTCTTGCGCATTTGAAAGAATTTTTTGATAAATAACCGGCTCGAGAGTAGAAAAAAGGAAAAGTGGGGTATCTGGCGCAATAAGCGCTATCGGGCCATGCTTGAGCTCGCCCGCTGGATACGATTGGGCAAAAATATACGAAATCTCTTTGAGTTTAAGGGCCGCTTCAAGGCAAAATGGATAGCTGATCGATCGACCTAAAAAGATCGCTTTGTCAAACTGGGCATAATACGGAGCGTACCGCTGCGTAATTATCTCGCGGTAACGAGTAATACTATCCTCAAGAATCTCAGCCGCAACCAGCAGCTGGTCATATGCTTGCTCAACTGCCTGACGATCAATAAGCCCTTTTTGATAGGCAAGTTCATGCGCTAACCAATAGAGTCCGGCCAATTGCGTTGAAAATGCTTTGGTCGAAGCGACTGAAATCTCCTGCCCTGCTTTGGTAAGCAGATAGCCATCAGATTCGCGTACCATAGAGCTTGAAGCTACATTGGTCAACACGGCAGTCGGACACCCATGCCCCTTAACCATTCGCAGGCATTCAAGAGTATCGGCCGTTTCACCTGATTGCGAAAGAGCCATATACAGTGAATGGCCGGTTGGCAAAAAAGGCATATAGCGAAACTCTGAAGCCAATACGACTGAAGTACGAACTTTGGCAATCGATTCAAAGAAAAACTGCCCGATGCGAGCTGCATGCCATGAAGTACCGCAACCGACGAGCGTTAATGATTCAAGCTCCTGCGCTTGCGTTTCGGTCATGCCAAGGTGTTCCCACGGCCCATTTTCAAGCTCGCGCAGCCAGGATACAGTGGCTTGAATCCCCGTTTTTTGTTCGAAAATCTCTTTGAGCATGAAATGCTCATATCCATTTTTACCATCATTAGCCCAGGAAACAGCCACGCGCTGCGGTACAAGAAAAAGCTGCTTACCCTCAAAATCGTACAGCTCCAAAAAACCAGCATGCACCAATGCAATTGTTTCATCAGGAAGATAGATAACTTGATCAGTAAGACCGGCAAAAGCAAGCACATCAGATGCTACAAACATCTCCTTGTCGCCAATACCGATACAGAGCGGCGATCCTTTGCGTACGGCAACGACCGTATCTTTAAACGGCTCACCAATACACCCAAAAGCGTACGCCCCTTGCAGCTGCTTGACGATGGTCAACATCGCTTGCAAGAGTCCCTGTTGACTAATCGCTTTTTCAATAAGATGGGCAATGACTTCGGTATCCGTTTCTGACCGAAAGAGATGATTTTCTTTGCTCAGCTGCTCTTTCAGAAGCTGATAATTTTCAATAATGCCGTTATGAACGACCGATATTTTTTTAAGACAATCGACATGCGGATGGGCATTACGTTCTGCGACGACACCGTGCGTCGACCACCGGGTATGCCCAATGCCGACTGAGCCATCAAGTGGCTGCCCTTCAAGAGCTTTGACCAGATTTACCAGTTGACCTTCAGCTCGAATACAGCCAAGCTTTTCTGTTTTTTCATCAAGACAGGCAAAACCAGCAGAATCGTAGCCACGATATTCAAGCCTGGCAAGCCCTTGCATGACATACGAACGGCTTAAATTCTTGCCCACATACCCAACGACACCACACATGCGCTCCCTTTTTTATCAGGTGAGTGAGGATTAACGTTTTACGAATTGGAATCCGCGACGAGCAGCTTTTTGACCATATTTTTTACGCTCTTTCAAGCGAGAGTCAACGGTCAGCATACCATGCTCGCGCATCGCAACCTTGAGTGATTCATCAGCAGCGACAAGCGCACGCGCTATGCCAAGCTGGACAGCCCCTGCTTGCCCATTGCGACCACCACCCTCAACACGAGCTTCGACGTCATAATGAGCGGTTGCTGGCTGGGTAAGAAGAACTGGTTTGACCGCCATGAGACGAGTCACTTCCGTATCAAAATAGGTACTGTATGATTTACCATTGACCACAATTTTACCGTTACCGCGG
>JAGVKP010000025.1 GCA_020050475.1 Candidatus Babeliales bacterium | reverse complement strand
TCTCTTTTTTGGGTTTTTTTGTTAATACCTTCTAAGAGAGTATTTTTTTTGCTAAACGTCAACTAGATCTTGTTTTTTGTTAAAATGTCAAAGTCCTGTTGTGACGAAGGTTGAAACATCCTTTGTCGTTAATTTGCCAATCACCGTATCTGACCTTCGTGCTTCACAGATATTTGTTAGTTGCCATGCAAAAAGAATGAGAGCGGCGAAACGTAGTTTCATATAATGATCCTTATTGAGTTATCTATGTAAATGCTTTTTTAAGCGTAAAGAATGCACTAATAATTGCAATAAGACTCTTAATTTTTCAACTGATTTTAGCGAATTTGTTTGTTGAGGCTTCGGGCGACGAATACAAAAAAAATCATGAAGGCCAGAAGCCCAGCTAATTGGCATGCGACGTACAAGCCATAATTTACTTGGTTGATTGTCGTAAAGAGTTCTTGCGCTTTTAAAAGCGTATTAAACGCATTCCAGCCGGCTTTTAGAAAATAAAGCGGATTAAATTTTTCAAGCAACTGGAAAAAAAAGTTTCCTGCTGGTTGCGTTGGCTTCAGTTCTTGCAATTTCATACCAAAAAAAATAAAAGCCCCCGCAAGAGTACTGGTGGTAGCAAAGCTTACGATCGCTGCTATTTGAAAAGCTTTGTGAGCTGATGCAGTAATAAAAAATTTGAGCCATGCTGGAAGCGTTAATTCTGATTTGTGTGTCATGAAATAGCACCAGAATACTCCGATGATTCCCAAGATAATCCATGCAAGTTGAAACCCAAAATCAAACTCTTGATAGCGATGGATCTGAAGATCAAGCCCTTCAAGATGCGGTTCAAGATAGCGCTGCGCGGCACGAATCATAAGCTGATAAATGGTGAGCGGTGCGCGATACGGCATAAAGCCGAGCGCAAAAAGTGTGGTAAGTATGCCGAGGGACATCGCAACGATGAGTGCTGACCGGTGTTCGCTTTTTTGCCAATACTGCTTATTAAAATTAAAAAAGGCCATTCTCTCTCCTTTGGTTACATTATTGCATTCGCCTGAGCAGTTATTTTACGATGAATCAAAAATCTGTACAAAAAGGTTAAGAAGTATGAAGACATACAGTAGAAACTACTTGGTAACCGCCATGGCGATGGTAATCGGTTTTTGTACGTACGCTGATATATCGACGATAGAGCACTCTCTTCACGAGCTCTATGAACAAGTTAAGCTGAATGCACAGCTGGTGCCAGATCGAATGATAACAATTGAGCAACCGTCTGAACTTTTAGAACTCATCTGCCGAGCGCTGGATAGCGATCAAGAATCAATGACTATGGATGCTTCAAGAGAAATGCTGACTGATTGCATGCATAAGTTAAGAAACGGTTGCGTTGAGTTGCCGCTGAACAGCCTCATGAAGATAATGCCTGCTTTGATTAGGTATGCTTGCCCGGAGACCGAATCATTATCAAAGGCAGTTCGTCCGGACACGAATGAAAATAGTACTATCAGTGGCTGCAGTGCGCCGTGTGATAATTCTGCTATCCTACGACTTTTAAATCAGATTCGTATCGAACTGGCTGAATGCTGTGATGACATTGAACGTAGCTTTCAGGAAACGTGGACTATCTTGGCTAGCTTAACATTCGAAGTGGTCGCAACCGTTACCGTAGACTTAAGCGGTATCTTTACAGCCCTTGATGTATGTTGCCGCGAAATAAACCAAGATTTCAATAATGTTTTTACTGCCCTTGAAGATATTCGCAGTACGTTGACTGAGTGTTGTGCCGCGATCGACCGCGATTTTAATGCAACGTGGACCATTTTGGTAAGCGGATTTGGCGATACGTTCACCTTGCTAACCGACATTAGAGGAACACTGACCGAGTGCTGTGCAGAAATAGATCGCGATTTTAATGCGACCTGGACTATCCTCGGGAATGGTTTTGGAGGTACCTTTACGATATTAAACGATATACGGAGTACGCTTACTGAATGTTGCGCTGAAATTCAACACGATTTTGATGGGGTATTTACTGTTCTTGAAAATCTCAGCTGCGGGCAAATTCAGCAGATTACCGCCCCAACGACAATCACGAGCCCCGGTGTCTATTGCGTTGCAAATCAAATAAACGGCTCAATTGCGATTCTATCAAGCAACGTGGTTCTTGATCTTAACCAACAGATTATTACCGGTGATGGTATAACATTAATTAGCGTCATCGGTCCGGTGCAAAATATCGAAATTAAAAATGGTACGTTGCTGAATGGCAATTCATCAACTGGCATATCTTTGATTGGTTCAATAGATCGCATTAATAATGTTAATATCTCAGATATTCAAATTATTAACGATGCTATCGGAAGCGCGCTAGCGATACAGATGAATGGGGCGAGTAACGTTCGTGTAGTTGATGTTTTTATTAGTGGGGGCAGGAATATTACAGAGGTTGTTTCCGTTACTGGACTCACGCAACGTGATAACGTTGAGTTTGTAAATATGCAGATTGCTAATGTGACGCTGACCAGTGCTACTGCGAGGGTTATTGCTATAACAGGAGCTACGATCCGAATGATAGACTGCGTCATCAGTGATAATGGTTCGCTTTTGGGTAGTCCGCTAAATCTGACTGGAGTTTTACTTCAATCCTCTAGAAATATTGCTATCTCGAATTTGAAAATAGCTAATAATTTTAGTACGCAAAATTTTATCGGAATTGAAACTAGCTTGTCGTCAGATATCATTATAGAAAATTCGCAAATAGTAACCAACATTGGTGCTGATAGTAGTATTGGTATTAATGCAGCAAACGTTGATCGCATAATAATACAAGACAATCTAGTAGAGCGAAATTTTGGATCGACACCAGCAACCGGTGTTGGTGTGGGTATACGGTTTGACACAACTTCTGAATCATTGATAAAAAATAATAGTATAAGGGTAAATCAGGGAGCGGCTCCAAGCAGTGGTATTTTATTCCTCGCAGCTAATAGCAATAATACTATTATCGAAAATGAAGTTTTTGGGCACACAACCAACTTTAATCTTCCGGCGCCGTTGCCGCCAATCATTGAGTACGATATTTCAGCAAACACGGTGACGCCGGTCCCTGCAACGGTCACCAGCTACCATAATTTAAGTACGGTGCTATAAAGAGCACGGAGAAAAAGAGTTACTGATTTTTTAGAAACTCAAAAACGAGTTGGCTCCAGCTTTCAAGATTGGCAAAGTAGGTACCAAGTTCATCGAGTGTAACCAATTGTCCGCTTTTAAGCTCAGAGTTTACGCTAATTTTGTCGGTTGAGCCGGTCACGAGCAAAACAAAGCCGATATGTACTTGGCCGACTGGGGTTGCATCGTCATTTAAGATGCCCAGTGGCGTTATAGTAAAACTATCGCTGTAGTTTACCTCTTCGTGAAACTCGCGTTTTGCCCACTCAAAAATCGAATTTTCGGCCATATCCTCTTGTCTGATATGCCCACCGATACCTAATGAGTATTTGTTTTTCAGTCGCTGTTCGGTTGTTTGTGCAGTACGTTGCATCAAAAAATAGCGATCAGCATGCTGGAAAATAAGATAGGGGATGATCTGCTTGTAATGCGGATCTTGCTCCATGAGGGAGCGAGGCAAAAACTGTTTTTTTTCGTTAATAATGGCCACATATTCATCAAACTTAACCTGTTTTAACCCCGACCATGCAGGCGTCTGTTTAAAAAGTTCAGAACGGGGAACGACCAGAATGAGCTCATCCTGCTTTGGTGCGACCGGTTGCTGAGAAATTTGTTGATTGATTTGTGCCATGAAAAAACCCTTTTTTTAAAAAAGTGGTTACGTATGGGAGAGAGTATAGCATGCGTGCTTGATGAGTCATAGTGCCAACATTAGTTAATTTTCAAAAAGACAAAACCTGCTATACTGATGCGTACGCATACGCATTGCATGCATAAAGGTTTTTTATGAGTTACGACTTTAAATTGATCGAAGAGCGCTGGCAGCAAAAGTGGGCGCAGAGTAATCCTTATAAAACGCGTCCGGCCGAGAGTGGAAAAAAGTTTTACTGTCTTGATATGTTTCCGTATCCATCCGGTTCAGGTTTGCATGTAGGCCACTGGCGCGGATATGTACTTTCTGATATTTATGCGCGCATGAAATGGCTACAGGGGTATAACGTTTTGCATCCGATGGGTTGGGATGCATTTGGGCTTCCGGCTGAAAATGATGCAATTAAAAAAAATATTCATCCGCAGATCGGTACCGATCGCAATATTTCCACGTTCAAGCGCCAATTAGCAAAAATTGGTGCGATCTATGATTGGTCAAAAGAGATCAATACGACTGATCCTGAGTACTATAAATGGACGCAGTGGATTTTTATCCAAATGTTTAAAGCAGGGCTTGCCTATCAAGCAGAGCTCCCGATCAATTGGTGTCCATCCTGCCTTACCGGGCTTGCTAATGAAGAAGTGGTCGCCGGCCGTTGCGAACGCTGCAGCACCACGGTAGAAGAAAAAAAAATTCGGCAGTGGGTACTCAAAATTACTGCTTATGCTGAAAAGCTTTTGCAAGGACTTGATCGCTTGCAGTGGCCCGAAAAAGTTAAGCTTATGCAGCGGAATTGGATTGGTAAAAGTGTCGGCGCCGAAATTCTTTTTGGCCTTGTCGATCGCAAAG
>JAGVKP010000022.1 GCA_020050475.1 Candidatus Babeliales bacterium | reverse complement strand
TTAAAATTAATTCATGACGATCCGTTTGAGCTGCGCGTGCGCGCTGGGTTTCAGCAGGTGAGTAAAAATTTTACCTTTCGTGGCGGCACTACGTATAAAGCCGGGGGATCACTGCTGGTAAAAAACCCCTTTAACTATGCAGACCTTTTGCGGCTTGATGTAGATATGACCCGTTTTTATCATAATGTTGCCGGTCTGTATCGACGGCCCTGGTTTTTGGGATTTCCGGTTAATATGACCCTTAAAGGATATACGCATACGTATGTACAACCGGTTATGCTTGGGTTAGTCAAACCTTTGTATCAAGCACGACAAGTAGGCGGCATGATCGGATTTGATTATCGTGAACAAAAAAGACAATGGGGCATTAATAGTGGTTTTGAGCTTTTAGAGACCAATCATCTGTCGGTTGATCTGGCGCAAGCGATCAATTTTAAGCCGTTCTTAATTGATAAATTAGTGCCTTATTTCTATCTGGAGCCTAATATTTTTGTGGATTGGCTTGATGATAAACTTAATCCACGCAAAGGGACGCTGACTGTTATTTCCTGCAAAGGGATGTTTCCGCTTGATAAAAATGGTGTGCCGTTTTTTAAGATGCTCTATGAGCAATCTTTTTTTACTCCCCTTGGCTGGAGCATTGTAGGGCTTCATGTCCGCCTTGGGTATATTTATAGTAAAGCATTTGAAACGATTATGCCGATCGATCGATTTTACTTAGGGGGCGAAAACTCTTTAAGGGGTTACATGCCAGATTTGGCGCCGCCGCTGGGAACTTATACTGATGACCATGGCAATGAACGGCTGGTTCCCCAGGGTGGCCGGTTTGTTTTGAATGGGAATATTGAATGGCGATTTCCCCTTTTTGGCTCTTTTTGGGGGGCTGTTTTTGAGGATATTGGCATACTTGTTTCTTCAGCGCCGCTTACTACTATTAATGGTAATTCGCTGCTTGGGTCTACTGGGTTTGGGGTGCGCTATTTGACCCCTATTGGGCCGCTGCGCTTTGATATCGGTTTTAAGTGGCGCCGCCGCGATCCTGAAGAGCATTTAGCCGCTTGGTTTTTAACCCTTGGGCACGCATTTTAAAAGATTGACTGGGCGCCCATTTATCAGGGGCAAAACCGAGGGGTTTTTTTGCATAATTGACAAAAAAGATTTATAGTGAAAAGAACCTCTCTTTTTAAGAGTTTTTAGGAAAAATAAGGAATTATTTCGATGCAAGTTGAATCAAAAGGATGCCATCTTCATGAGCATCAACAGGGTGATACGCTGATGAGCGAGCTCATGTGCCATTTTCCCTATGCGATTTTTTCTGTGGCGGTTGGTATTTTAGTACTGAGTCTGGTTGAATTTTTTGGTCTCATGAGGGGCGATAGTGCGATTATTACGCAAGGTACGCACATGCTCTTTCATTCTTTTCATTTCGTGCACTTGGCGTTTGCCGCTTCAGGTGCTTTTTTAACCTACTCACGGTTTTCATCAAATTGGCTCCGTGGACTTATTGTCGCGCTCTGTTCCGCGCTTTTTTTCTGTACACTTTCCGATATTGTACTGCCGTATTTAGCCGGGCGATTTTTGGGCGTTACCATGCGGTTTCATATCTGTTTAACTTCTGAGCTCAATAACGTAGTTCCTTTTTTGCTTATTGGCCTTCTGAACGGATTTGTAATCAGTAAAAATGAAAAGACAGCACGTCTTTCGTATGGATTGATCACCCATGTAGGTCACATTTTTTCAAGTGCGCTTGCAGCGCTCTTTTATATGGTCTCAGAGGGCTTTACGCAGTGGGTTCCGTATATGGGGCCGCTTTTTGTATTGTTAATTATGGCAGTTGTGATACCATGCACGCTTGCTGATATTATTATCCCGGTTGTTATTGCGCGCTTGGAGAAAGAACGAGCATGACCAAAAATATTCGGCTTGAGCGAGTACAAAAGAGTTATGGTGGTCAAGTTATCCTCCAGGATATTAACCTGACAATACCGTCAGGAAAGTTTTTTGCACTGTTAGGGCCGAGTGGCTGTGGTAAAACGACTATATTGAGACTGATTGCTGGTTTTGAATCAGTTGATGATGGATCAGTTTTTTTAGGTGATGAAAATATTACTCATTTACCGATTAATAAGCGCCGCATCAATACCGTCTTTCAAAACTATGCACTTTTTCCGCATCTTGATGTCTATGATAACGTCGCGTACGGCTTACGGATTAAAGGTGTGCCGCCAGCGCAGGTTGAGCAACGGGTAAGCAAAATTTTAAAGACAGTGCATCTTGACCAGCATGCGCATAAATCTATTAGTCAGCTTTCTGGTGGCCAAAAACAGCGGGTTGCTCTTGCGCGTGCGGTGATTAATCAGCCGGATGTTTTGCTTTTAGATGAGCCACTGGCAGCGCTTGATCTCAAACTGCGCGAAAAAATGCTTTTAGAGCTTATCGATTTACAAAGTACGCTTGAAACGACATTCGTCTACGTTACGCATGATCAGTTTGAGGCGCTTACGGTTGCTGATCAAATGGCAATTATGAATCATGACGGGCAGATTGAACAGGTAGGTACACCTAAAGAGATTTATGAGTTTCCGGTCTCGTCGTTTGTTGCTAAATTTGTGGGAACGACCAATATTATTGAAGGAAAAATTGCCCACGTTGAATCGCAAGAGGCGCATGTCCACGTTGAAAATCTAGGCCTTTTTAAGCTTTTTGTACCGGAGCATAAAGAGTGGATGCGTAAAAGCAGATCGATTTTTATGAGTATCAGACCAGAAAAAATTTTGATCAGTAAGCAGCCAGTTGAGCGCTTTTCCAATGAGGTTAATGGCATAGTAGAGTCGATTGTCTATCATGGTAGATCGACGCAATATAATGTGCGACTTAAAAATGATCTGTTAATGTGTGTTTTTGAACAAAACGAAGAACATTTTGCAAAAGAGATTATTGATTATGGTCATGAAGTTTTTCTCTATTGGCAAAAAGAAAATGCTGTATTGCTGGAGCGTTAAGTAGAATGTCCAAGCTTAAGCAGGTCATAAATAACCAACTGCCGTTTTTCTTTTCCGCGCCAGCATTGCTTTGGCAGGTCTTATTTTTTGGACTGCCCCTACTTATTATGCTTTTTATGAGTTTTGTCGACCGATCGTTAGGCCGTTCGGTGACAGCGCTTACGCTTGGTAACTATCTTGAAATTATTGATGCAGTTCACTTAAAAATAATTCTCAATTCTATTGGTATGGCGCTGTGTGTCGCCTCGATTGCTTTACTGATAGCATATCCTACCGCCTATTTTCTGACCTTTTATGCCGGCAGATTTAAGCATATTCTTTCTTTTTTGCTCCTGATTCCTTTTTGGACTAATCTTTTAGTGCTTATTTATGCGTGGTTTTTTATTTTAGAGCGCGATGGATTTATCAACTCATTTCTCAAAAAAATCGGCATAGTGCAGGAACCGGTCCATTTATTGCATTCTCTTTTTGCAATAGCACTTGTGATGTTTTATTGTTATCTGCCGTTTATGATTATGCCGCTTTTGGGTGCGCTTGAAAAAATAGATCGTAGTCTCATTGAAGCGTCGCTTGATCTTGGTGCAACCGGTTTTCAGACCGTCAGAAAAGTTATTATTCCGCTTAGTTGGCCAGGGATTCGTACCGGTTTTTTCCTGGTGTATGTTTTGGCATTTGGTGAGTTTGCTATCCCATTACTCATGGGTGGTGATCGCTATGTATTTGTGGGTAACGGAATAGCGCACTATGTTTTGGCGGCACTGGAAATTGAAAAGGGGGCAGCATTTACCTGTGTAAGTGGGCTTGTCCTGGCACTTACGATTGCGGTCTTGTATCGGTTACTGAGTACGCTTGTCAGGCGTCTTTAAAGGATTACTATGTTAAGGCAGCAAACTTATGCGCGATCGTTAGTTTCGCTTATCGCAGCAAGTACGTATATTTTTTTGTATCTCCCCATTCTGGTACTGATTCTTTTTTCAGTAAGCAGTACGCAGCAATCATTTTCTTTTGAT
>JAGVKP010000047.1 GCA_020050475.1 Candidatus Babeliales bacterium | reverse complement strand
GTTGGCAACCGATATGTGTGCGCGGCATCCGTATGGGACGACAGCGCTTTTTTTTGGCTCAGTTATTCTGATTAACTATTTTTTGGAAGAGCAGGATGATGAAGGGACCGATTTTTCTGAGTTGACGAACTCTTTTTGGCTCAAGACGCTTTTTTTTGGTGCACTTTTGGATATCGGTATAAATCGTGAGCACTCAGTACCGGGGCATATGGTGTGGCTTATTCATCAGTATAATGAAAAAGGAGCGGTGCAATTTTTTCCTTGGCTGACCTGGCACGGTATTAAAAAATTATTTGGTTATTAATTTTAATCGATTTCCAGGGACAAAAATTTCGCTAAGGCATGTATTTTTTTTCGCTGGAAATCGATCGAAAATCATACAATTGTTGCACAGATTTAAGGTGGGAATAGGATTACCCAATTATTCTGAGTCAACCGTAGTCGCTGTGTACCAGTCATATATTGAAAAGATCGATGCAAGGATGATCAGAACAACTATGGTTGTTTTGTTAACGAACTCTGCTATCAGGTTTACTTGCTTGCAAGCAAAGTATGATTTGATAACGCTATTAGTGACCGCACAAAAAATCATTAGCGCAATATATTGTAGAAAGTTTTTTACTATATTCATGAAAAATGCTTTACGGTGTAGGTGCCGCCATTGCCCATATCCATACAGCAGTTGCTAGACCTTCTACAAAACCAATATAGCCGCCGGCACTGGCGGTTGAAACTGCTATGCCGGTTGCAGCAGCATTGGTTGCCGCTGTAGTACCAACAGTTGCTACCACCGTGTTTGCTAGAACAGTTGCTCCTCCTGTTGCAACAAAACTACCACCGACCATTCCTTTGATAGCCACACTACTGCCTATTTTTATTATTGTGCCAGCTCCAGCTGTTGCCCCACTTGCAACACCAGCTCCTGCTGATACGGGAAGTGTTGCAATGACAGCCCCTGTTCCTAGGGCAACTGGTACCCCGTAACCCAATGCCTTTGTCATCCAATAACAAAAACCTGCTAACACCGGACCGCCGCCTTTTCCGCGCACATGAGTTTTAACAGTAAATTCTCCATTTTCTAGTTGATTTATCGAGAAAAAGCCAATTTTTTGGAATTTTTTTAGCTTTTCGCTTTTAACTTTTTGTAATGCTTTATCAAGATTGTAATTTTTAACATCATGTTTTTTACCATCTTTGAGAACATGGAATCCCTTATTGTCATCATGAAATATGCTAAGTTTACCAAGATGATGTGGCGCCTGTATTGATGAAGATTTGATAACAATTGCTTTATCGTTAATTTCTTCCATGCTTTGACATGATAATGATAAAAGATAAAACGGAGCTAGATGTAGTATTATTTTGTTTTTCATTTTTTCCTATGCATTGATGTATTGAACTGCTGTTGGTTAATTCCTTCTTGTCGTGACAGCAGCAATTGTAGCGTGCAAAAGTAAGCTGTCAATTAAAAAAAAATGAAAATTTTGCAACATTTATATATGAAATTTTTGGTGAAAAAAAATCTTATTCTAAAAAGCGTTAAATAAGTTTTGGATACAATTTGAAAAATTTTTGTCGCATTAACTTTTTTTTAGTTTATAAAATTGCGCATAAGGTATGCAAAGATGTTAACGTATCGCGCTAGCGCTAGCAAAAGGGAAAGTTTTTTTCTGAATTCCATAGAGTCAGCTGCGGAGTGATGTTTTTTTTGAATGATTCATCAACGTTATTCAGATCAATAAGATCGACTTCGTTGGGGATGTCCAAGTTTTCAATTGTTTTTGCAGTACGAGCAAGTTCATAAAAATCAATCGGTTCTTTATTATCAATTGCGACGTCGATATCAGAATTGGGCCGATTTTTACCCGTAGCCCATGAACCAAAAAGATAAATTTTTGCGTTAGGAAAATGATACTTGATTGCTTTAATAATTTTTAGTTTGAATTCCATGGTACTCTAATTTCTATTTTTAGGCTTATAGCATAGAGATAGCGTAAGCATTGCCTTAAAAAATTGCTATCTTACGTTATATTTTTTTAAGTTGGCGAGCGATCGTGAAAAGAAGAATGCCGGCGGCTACTGATGCATTGTATGAAATGTCAGCGCGTCGTTGCGGGAGCGTGATCAGCGTGCCATGCTTTTTCATGGCGCCTGAAATGCCAGTTCCTTCGCTGCCGATGACCAAGCAGCTTGGGGATTGATAGGTAATTGCCATCGCATCTTCTGCTTTGCCAAGGACTGCCATATACAGATGATAACCTGCTTGACTGAGCAGCTCAGCTGCTGCTGGAATCGATGGCGCGACGTAAATATCAAGATATTCAGCAAGACCGGCTGCGGCCTTCAAGGCTGAAGGGGTCATTGAAACGCCCCCTCTTTTAATCAAAATGATACCATCAATATTCGTGCAGTAGGCTGAACGAAGCATAGCGCCGAGATTGCGCGGATCTTGAATGCCATCAAGCATTAAAAGGAGTTTGTGCTGAGTTGGATTGAAAAAAGTTGATCGTATACCAAACGGAGAAGCATACCCAACGACCCCCTGATGATCAGTAGATTGAGCAAGTTTATGAAGCGTCTCGCGATCGACATACTGAATTTGTATGCCTTTGGGTAGAAGTGGCGCGATTTGGTCCCACGCTTTTGGGGTAGGTTTGGTAGTATAGATAATCCGGAGCTTGCGCCGCTTAGCTTTGAGGAGCTCAAGAATCGGATGTATGCCGAAAATAAGTTCTGTTTTATGAGTTTCTATTTTTGCCATGATGCTAGTCTACCAGAAAAATGCGCAACTGACAGTTCTTTTTGATGCTGACTTTTATTCCTTTAATCTTTTTGGTATATCTTGTGTATGAAAAATAACTATTTTTCACAAAGGGACCTTTATGAAAAAACATCTATTTACCGCTTTTTTAGTGGCTGTTGCGCAGGTGCAAGGGCATGATAATCTCGATCCTAAGCCAACTGATAAGTTGAAAAAAGTTGGTGACCAGGTAGCAAAAGAGGCAGGCGCCGCTTTTGATTACCTGTTTCCGCGTGTTGAAGAGATGTATGGCGTGATGGTTGATTCAATTAATCGTGTGCGTAGTCCATTAATTGCCAACCCGCAGGGTCTCAAAGAGGTGAAATTTGAAAAAGAGAATACGCGACTCAAGATGGTCATGCAATTTGAGCAGGTTGAGGGTGCGGTAGAAAGCGAACGAACAGGGGATGCAATTTATCTCCGGATTCCGGGCAAACAGGGTACTATTCTTGTCAGCTTGACCAAAGACGAAGTGCGCTTTGAGTCACGTATTGAGCAGATCAAAGAGACTGAACAATCAAGACAGTGTGTCAGCCGCTTTTCACAAAAAATACAGTCATTGCCAATGGCTATTGACGTAGCAAAAGATCCGCTGGTAGAAGTTAATCGTCAAGATGGGCAGGTTGTCTTGATGCTTGAGCAGGATCCGGGCCAGATCGTGCATAAAATTCCGGTTCATGAAGTGGCACCAGCTCCAAAGCCGTTTACTGCTGATCAGCAAGATGTGACGCCACCATCTACTCCTGACGAAAAATAGTGAGTATGGATGAGTTGAAGCAATCATTAGTAAATCGTGAGCGCCTGGGTATTACCCAGGCGTTTTGCTTGCCGCAGGAACGCACTTTTCCTACCACGTGGGTTGAGGTGAGTAAAAGAGCGCTTATCCATAATGTTAATCAGTACCGTTCACTCATCTTGTCCACGACATTTTGTATTCCGATTATTAAAAGTAATGCGTACGGGCATGGTTTAGTACCGGTCGGCTTGGTTTTAAATGAGCATCCGGGGGTTGATGCGCTTGGCGTTGTTGCAATCAGTGAGGCGCTTGAGCTTCGTGCGGCCGGTATCAGCAAGCGTATTCTTGTGTTGGGTATTATTGACGCACCGCTGAGAGCTATCGTCGATTTAGATCTTGATCTAGTGGTGTATGATTATGAAGTAATTCGCGAACTTGATGCGTATGCATGTGCGGTAGGAAAAAAGGCGAAGGTCCATCTTAAAGTAGATACCGGACTTTCACGTTTTGGTCTTTTACCGGATGATGCCTATGCGTGTGCACATGAAATTAAGCGCAGGCGTGGGCTTGAGTTTGTGGGTATTTCAACGCATTTTGCCAATTCAGAAAGTGCTGCTGAGTCATTTTTAAACCTACAGCTTACGCGGTTTGAACATCTTATTGCCCGTCTTGCAAAAGACGGCATTAACCCACCACTAAAGCATTCAAGCTGCTCAGCAGCAGTAAGTGCATATACTAAAACGCATTATACCGCGGTGCGATTTGGTATCGGAATCTATGGGCTTTGGCCATCTGATGAAAATAAATTGGTGACGCAAGCCCGCGTACCATCATTTGAGTTGCAGCCGGTCTTAAGTTGGAAAACCAGCATTGCGCAGCTTAAAATGATACCGGCGGGCAGTTATGTCGGGTACAATCTGACGCATCAGGTCAGCAAAGATTCGCTGATTGCGGTATTGCCGGTTGGCTATTGGGATGGTCTTGATCGCTCACTTTCTAATAAAGGTTCGGTAATTATTCGGGGCATTCCGGCGCCGATTGTCGGCATTATTGCGATGAATCTTTGTATGGTTGATGTCAGTCATATTACGGGCGTCAAGCCAGCCGATGAGGTGATCCTCATCGGCGCTCATGAGGCAGTAAGTCCCGAACGAATTGCACAACTAAGTGGCACCATTAATTATGAAGTCGTAACCCGCATTAACCCGCTTACCAAGCGCATGATAATCGAATGAGATCGCTTACTTTTTTTAATTTCTTTGGGTAGACTCGTTCAACCAAAAAATACTGTATGTAGGTGATTTTCATGAAGAATATGCTCATTAATGGCTATGCATTAACACATTTTTTTATAGCACTTGTAGGTGCGGTTGAACTACGCCATTTACAACCGCCGCGACTTGAAGCACACAATCTTGGCAGGCGGGTAATCTGCTATCGGCCGTTACGGCATGGCTCTCCCTTATTAGCAATTGAGCGGATCGCTGGAAAAACAGTTCTTCATAATGCAGGATTGGGCGGTAGCGGCTGGACGCTGGGTCCCGGATGTGTCCAGCATATGATTCGCCAATTTGAAGAAATATCGCACGGCTTGGTTCAGCCAGCGATGCCAATTGAAATTGTTGGCGGGGGTGTTGTCGGCCTTATGACCGCTTATTTTTTGGTTAAGCGCGGCTACCAAAATATTACTATCAGTGCCGCATTATTTGATGATCTGACTTCGCATCGCGCTGGCGGGCTCATAGCACCAGTTTCAATGGATAATGATCCGTCGGTACAAATATTACTCGATCAAATCAGCATCGCTGCTTATGCATTTTATAAAACGATTGCCGATGGCTTCAACGAAGATTTTATTGGCGGCGCACGCATGATGCCTGCTTATTTCATGACTCGTGAGGATGCTGGATTTGATGCCTATATTGGCACGGTCATGCGCGAGCCGCGTGATGTAGTTGTTGATTTTGGCAACGGTACACAACGGCCCATGGTTGAATACCAGGATGCACTATTTGTCGATACCCCGCTGATGATGGAGCAGCTTACTGCATTTTTGCGTGATAAAGTTATCTTTATACAAAGAAAGATTACTCATTTTGGTCAATGCGCCGCCGATTATATTTTTAACTGCACTGGGCTGGGATCGGGTGAGCTGCTTAATGATGATCAATTTGTGCCAGTTCAGGGTCATTTGATTATGCTTAAGGATCAAGATAAAAGAGCATTGGATTATATGATGCTGGTCTATTTTGATGCGACCATGAATGAACATGGCCAACGAGTTGAGCGTTCTTTCTATCAGTTTCCAAAAAAGGATCGTGGTGCTGGTGAAACCGATTACGGGGTGATCGGTGGTACATTTATTGAAGGTGCAACGGCGCAGACGCCGAATGAACAGGAGTTTGAACTGTTGGTTAATCGTGCCCGGAATTGGTTTGGATTAGCGGGACACTACAATAACCATTGAGGTGGGGAATGTTTATTATTGAGGGCAATATTGGAGCTGGTAAATCAACTTTTTTGACGATGATTGGGCAGGCTCTTACCGATGTGGGTGTGGCTCTGGAGCCGCTGCATCATTGGCAAAAAAAAGTGTATGGGCAATCACTGCTTGCCAATTTTTATCATGATCCACGCCGGTGGTCATACAGTTTTGAAACATTTGCGATGGTCTGTCGCGTACGCGAGCATATGCGTGAGCAGGAGATTGCTGATCATACGGTTCGATTGCTTGAGCGATCGATTTATTCAGGGCATTACTGTTTTGTACGCAATGGCTATTTAAATGGTTATATGACTGACCTTGAATGGGAGATGTACCAAGCATGGTTTGACTTTTTAATTCCGCAGCGATGCCGCGTGCCGCAGGGCTTTATTTATTTACGCACCACTCCAGCGGTTGCTTACAAACGGATAAAAAAGAGAAATAGAGTCGCCGAAAAAGATCTGACGTTTGATTATCTCAAGCAGATTCATGAGCACCATGAACGATTCTTGATTGAAAAAAAAGAGATTCTGGCGGACTTATTAGCCGTACCGGTCTTAGTGCTTGATTGCGATAAAGAATTTGCTGATGATCAATACGAATTTGACCAGCATGTCAGACAGGTTAAAGCGTTTATTGATCAGCAACGCTCAACAACTGATCACTCATTGATAAATCCTTGCGATGGCCATCCGTTTGAAAAATCCAAATGAGCATCTTCCAGTGGTTGGTGCTGAACAAGAAAATAGACGGAGCGCAGTTCGATACCGTTTGCGCGTACTGTTTTTAAAAGTGATTCAATGTGATACCATTTGCGCATAATAGACCACTCTTTGAGCAGCGGCGATCGATCAAATGATACATACAGATCGTTTTCTGTTTTATTAAGCATAACCAGCTGTACTGATGACTGTTTGGCAGCTGGCAGATCTTCATCAATTAAAAGTTGCCAGGCATGCAAAAGATGCTCAATTTTTTCGGCTTTTGCTGCTGGCCAGATACGTTCTTTTTTTTCTGTATACCACTCATCGTTTTTATAGAGTACAATAGTGACCATTTTTTTTTGTATTCGTGCAGAAAAATATGTCTGACGAGCTGCAGCAGGGAGTTGAAAAATGATCCACTCATTTTGATAAGCCGCAAAAAATATGCCAGCCATCAGGGCGCTAAAAATGATAAAGCTGAAGGCTACGAGACGCATTACGGTGCCAATCGTTTAATGATTGCTGCTAGAAGATCAGTACACAATGAAATGGCCGCATGCCATTCATGCTCTGTTCTCAGGCCAAGCTCGAGATTAAATGCCGGCGCGAGGCACCCGAAAACTGATTTGATCGGAATGCCAAAGCAGCCGTTACTCAAAAAGCCGTTCTGTGGTGCTTGCGCTGCGCAAAACTGAGCTGCGCTTGAGCCGAGGCTGGTGGTCTGCTTGAGTCGCGGTAGATAGGCATTGAAAATCGGTAAGAACTGCGGACTGAGTGATTGATGGTACCAATAATCAGTAGTTGGATGCCACAAGAGATGATAGAGCGTTATCGTTGGCCTGATTCCGGATTCCTGGTAGCAGGAAAGCGCGATATGCAGATCAGCTTGCAGTCGGTTTGAAAGCTGGGCAGCTTGCAGCGGCTGTACCGTTTGCCCAACATCGCGTGTGATCACAATTTTTACTGACGGAAGCCCGAATTCAAGGCGCGCTTTTATCTCTTGCGCAAGCCGCAACGTAATACTGCGCTCGGTGCCGGTTGCTATCATGCGGCCGGGATGCTGCGCGTCGCCTGCCGGATCGATGACGACTACCGTCGTTTTTTGCATGATCGGGATAGAAAAAAAACTATACAGCGAGCTTGAAAGTAGCAACGATATTAAAAGCATAACTAGCGGCATGAAAGGTCACTGGTTAGAAATTGTTTTAAAAACGTATGACGAACGGTACCCTTATTATTTTTTATCGCAAGAGCAATAGCTTTTGGTTGACCTATCAAAATGCAGAGTTTTTTGGCGCGCGTAATGGCGGTATACAGCAAGTTGCGTTGGAGCAGAATAAAATGCTGCATAAAAAGGGGAATAATTGCCACGTCATATTCTGATCCTTGGCTTTTATGAATCGAAATTGCATACGCAAGTACTAACTCATCAAGTTCGCTCCACTCGTAAACTACCTCTCGATCGCCAAAGGTCACGGTAATTTGATGATCTTCACTGAGCAGGTTGGTAATTGATCCGACATCGCCGTTAAAAACCAGTTTGTCGTAATTATTGCGTATCTGCATGACACGATCACCAACTTTAAAGGCAGTACCATGGCTTTGCACTGTCGGTTTTTCGCCAGGATTTAAAAGCGATTGGAGCTGGTGATTGATGGTGAACGTGCCGGCTATTCCGCGATTCATCGGCACGAGAACCATGCTCTGTTCTGGTTTAAAACCAAGGCGCCCCAGTTTGTGTTTTATCATCTGCTCAAGATGCGCAAAGAGGTTTTGCGGGTCATTTTCTTTAATAAAAATAAAGTCTTTTTTTCCTGATTGCGTACTACTTGAGGGAAATTCACCGTGGTTCACGCGGTGAGCATTCGTGATAATTAAACTATCTTGAGCTTGCCGAAAAATATGCTTTAAGCGCAGAGTACTCACCACACCGCTCTCAATCATATCGTTTAAAACATTGCCAGCGCCGACAGAAGGAAGTTGGTCAATATCACCAATAAGCACCAAATGGGCAGTGTGCGGAAGCGCTTTTAACACGGCATGCATCAAAAACATATCAAGCATAGAAGCTTCATCAATGATCAAAAAATCGGTCTTGAGCGCATTTTTTTCGTTGTGAGCAAATTGCATGGTGCTGACATCAAATTCAAGGAGACGATGCAGAGTCATCGCATGGCGGCCGGTTCCTTCCATCATCCGTTTGGCAGCGCGGCCGGTTGGGGCTGCAAGCTGATAACGAACGGCCTGCTGCTCAAGAAGCATGAGAAGTTTTTTAACCAGGGTGGTTTTTCCCGTTCCGGGGCCACCGGTAATAATTGTTATTTTTGATTGGAGCGTTGCCAGTACTGCTTTTTGTTGTTCTTCATTCAGCACCACTCCCTTACCATCATCAACCGCGAGCTGATGGTACAGCTTTTGCAGATCAAACGTGTGCGATGACGGATGGTTCAAGAGATTTTTTATGGTCGCTGCGCAATTTTTTTCAACATAATAATAACTGCTCAGCGTAATAAAGTGCTGATCGTCATGCGTAATAAGTTTAATTTTTTCTTCTTGATAGAGTTCATGAAGTGCGTATTTAACAAGCGATTCATGCTCGATAAAATCGAGCTCTAGGAGTTTATACAGCTGCTCTTTGAGTGGTTGGATTTGGCAGTAAACGTGCCCTGAAGAGGTGGCATTGGCAATCAGATGGACGATTGCTGCTTTAATGCGCGCGCGCGATAGTGCTGGGCACCCGAGTTGTTGGGCAATTTTATCGGCTGTTTTAAAGCCAATTCCCCAGATATCTTCGGCCAGCCGATACGGATTTTCTTTTAAAACGGCCATCGCCGTTTGACCATATTTTTTGTATATCTTCGTCGCGTAGGCGGTGGATACCCCCTTTTCTTGTAAAAAAATCATGAGCGACGATACGTGCTTTTGGTCTTGCCAGCTTGCGGCAATCATCTCAGCTCGTTTGGGGCCAATACCTTCAATTTCGTGCAAGCGCTCTGGCTCATTTTCAATGATAGTTAAAATATCAGCACCAAAATGATCGACCATTTTTTGTGCATAGACCACCCCGATACCTTTAATTAAACCGGAGCTTAAATATTTACTGATACCCAGCAAGGTCGTCGGTATTTTTTGAGTAAATGACTGAATCTGAAACTGACGACCAAATTTTGGATGCGTTACCCAGGTTCCTGTAGCTTCGATCTGCTGGCCCGGATGAATTCCTGCCAAATGTCCGATAACAAAAATCGAACGATGTACTCTATTGGAAATCACCGCAACTGAAAAGCCGCTTTCTTCACTTTTAAAGACAAAGCGCTCAATAGTTCCCGAGAGATTTTCGGGAGTGGCAGCTGAATCATTCATGATGGGGTGAAGATTGCTTTATGAGATCTTTATACTGCTGGTAGGCAACCGGACAGCTTTTGATAAGATCATCAAGAAAGCTTCTCAAGTCTGAACAAAATTGATCAACTTCTTTAAAGGTTGTTATGCGCTGATTGAATATTTCATCATCAGCAAGCTGCCTGAATTTGCTCCATTCAAAGATAAGGCTATCATGACGGTTATGAATATCAGCCCATTCGCGCATGAGTGCATGCGTTGTGTGACGCGGCATTTCATGAATGTTATCTAAAAATGGCTGCATAAATATCACAAATTCATCTTTTGCTTGGCGTAAAATTGACTGCAACTCACTGATTGCGTTTTCGTCGTTACGTTCAAGCGCTTGTGCTTCCAGTTGTACAAGAGAGTGAATTGAGACTGATTTGCCTGAAAAAGTAAACATCCCCAGCCGCTCGTTACCCTTTTTGACGCCGTATTGGCGCTTGATAATCTCTTTGATGATATGAATCATCGTATATACCTGCTCGGCACCGATTTCACACCCATCCATCAGTGAAACCATTTTGTTGTGTAATGGTACACCGGTACTGAATGATGTCGTTGGTATTCCAGATAATGCTAAAAAGAGAGTGAAAAGATAGTGAGAACTGCTTTTTAATTGCATGTTACATTCCTTATTATTTTTTCAACGTTAAAACAGGTATTCAACGCGAAGTGATGCGCTGAAATCTTTACCAATTCCTGAGCTTAAAAATGTTTGATCAGCGGTGAGTGAGATACACCAATTGCCATGCGAACCGCTGTGCTCATACGTAAGTGCGCCGAAAAATTTGCTTTGGAAAGCTGCTGGCTTGCGTGCTATATCTTTGCGCGCTAAAATCTGCTGGCGCGTTGAAGCGGTTAAGCGCCC
>JAGVKP010000002.1 GCA_020050475.1 Candidatus Babeliales bacterium | reverse complement strand
GAGAAACAAAATGTACATGGTCGTTCGGTTTTTTTCTTCCGAATCCTAATTCATAATAAAGATTGCCTAGGTTTGCTTTTGGTTTAAATTGTGTAATTTCAAATGATTGGCAGCCATATTTTCCATTTTGGGTAATTTTCTCAATAAACGTAGCAAGCCTTTGATTTTTTAATTCCTCTTGGATATAAAGCTCATTGTTATTATTGTTGTTATCCATTGCAGTAATGAAGTAATTCAAAAAAATTAATGTCGCGAAAATAGAAACTCGCATGATATGCCTAAAATTTTTGCTATACCAAAAAAGATGCGCGCTGTAAAAAAAGTTTTAACCTACGGTAATCGCCACCTGAAAGGAGCGAAAATGTTTCAAAAAATTTCTCCAGCCGCTCAGTCGTCAATAGCTGTGCGTCGGTAATTGTTTTTAAAATTGCCAGAATAAGCTCATCGATGTGCGTGGATAAAGCGGCTGCGCCAAAAATCAGATGCAAATAGCTCTCTTGCTTGAAAAATTTTTCTTGGAGAGCTTGATTTGCGCGCGTTACGAATGAATGAATTTTTGCAGGTTCTGGGGCAAGTTGGTAGATGATTTGCCCTTCCTGTTCGTACCCGACGGTTATGCAGGAAAAAGTCGTTTTGAGAAATTCAAAAATTTGTGGCTGCTCTCGCAAAAGCTCATCTTCAGTTTTTTGGTAAGCAAAAGGATAGCGCGATGAGTCGAGCGTGCCGGTCCGTACATCATGTACAATGCCGTACAGAATCCGCTGCTTGCTATCGATGGTGAGCAAAGAGCCAAATTCAGGTGCTATTTGCCAGTCCCAACTTTGGGCTGACCAGCCGATGAGTGAGCTCTCTATTATTTCAGCAAATGGTTTGTTGTTCCCCTTCATTACATTGCTCCTTTTTTTGGGCAAACGATTTATTTTCTAAAAAACGCTCGCGATGGATTATTGAGCTTCCAAAAGTGCGCACCGCTTCTTGGTGCATTTTGGTACAGTACCCTTTGTGCTGAGCTAAATGATATTGAGGGAATGACGCAGCGAGTTTGTGCATCAGGTTGTCTCTGGTAACTTTGGCAATAATTGAGGCGGCGGCGATGCTCGTTGATCGCTGTTCTCCAAAAGGAAATGAGTATACGGCCAGATCATGATAAGGAGTTCCGCTTAGATCAAGAGGCATCGCATCTATTAACACCGCACGGGGAAGCTGTGGACAGTGAGCTAGGAGTTGCATCAGGGCGCGCTTCATCGCCTTCATGGTTGCATAGTAAATATTGTATACATCAATTTCGCGATGATTTACCAAAGAAGTAGAAAAAATGGCGTTTTTTGTGACCCATTTATATGCCGTTTGTAATTCTTGTTGAGACAAAAGTTTAGAATCCTTGAGGCAAAAATTCTGTTTGCCGGGCAGTAAAATGGCAGCTGCCGTGACGACCGGGCCTGCCAGGCATCCGCGTCCAACTTCATCAATACCACATACCATGGCTCCTTCTTGCCATGCCAACTTCTCAAACTGATTTTTAATGAATCGTTCTTTGAGTTTTATGGTGACCATGCGGCATTTTTTCCATTTGACAAGAATATTGGCGAGGGATACAATTAGAAATATATATGTGTAACCATACTATCAAAATTGTCACAAATACCAAGAGGAGCAGAAGCAGATGTCTTCTACTACATTGCGCGTTAAAGAACTACTCAGAGAAAAAGGGTGGACAACCAAAACGCTTGCTGAAAAAACTGGGATGTCTGAAAGCTATTTGACGCACATTAAAAATGGCACTCGTCGCTGGAATGAAGATTCTCTTAAAAAGTTAGCAAACGCTTTTGAAATGAGCCCGGTTGATCTTTTTGCTCAGCGCAAACAGCGTACCGATAATATTGATAGCAATGTAAGCATGCCAGAACAAGCCGATGTAAAGCTTAAGGTTCAAATTGTACCGGTCGTTGGCGAAATTCCGGCTAATCCATCGCCGTACAATAATCAGCTTATGCAGATTACCAGTGGTCATAAGGATGAATTTGTTCCGGTTTTAAATACCACCGATAGTTCATGCTTTGCTCTTTCAATAGATAACAATTTAATGGCGCCTACCTTTGTTAAGGGGGATCTCTTAATTGTTTCGCCTGAAGTATGGACTAGATCGGGAGATATTGCAGCTGTCGAGTATGGCAATGATACACAGGTACGCGCAATTATGCAGATTACCTACACTGAAGATTTTATAGTTTTAGAGTCGGTCAATCATAAGACAGCTCCTGTTGCTCTTATTCGCGGCAAAGATCACTTTAGAATTATCGGCCGCATAATTCAGAGAAATCAAAAATTAGTATAAAAATTGCCTAGCAAGAAAACCTCGGTTGCAAAACCGGGGTTTTTCCTTTAGATTTGGCTTTTTTTGAGCTTTATCTATACTGGTACTATCCACTAAATAAAACAACAGTTGTTTTATAGTGTTTTTTAACACTTCCATTTAGTTACAAAGGGATTACCATCAATGGTACGTTACGAAATTCTTATTCTGGCAGTTCCAGAGATTACTGCCAACGAAGCAACCTCTTTAGAAAGTCACATTGAGGGGTTGGTAAAAAAATCAAATGGTGCATTGCTATCGTTTGAGCGTTGGGGTAAATATCATCTTGCTTACCCAGTATGGTCGAATGACTATGGGGTCTACTATCTTATCCGCTTTGAAGTTGATAAGGCGCACAGTGACGCGTTGGTCAAAGAACTGGATACGCTCTTCAAAGTCAAATATACCCAACTTGCTATGAGACACATGATCTCTCGCCTTGACAGCAGCAGATCGCTTGCGTATTTCAAGCCTGAGTCTCTAGAGGAAGCACCTTCGCAAGATGTCGACACTTTCTTGCGCGAAAATAAAATGAAAGGCATTTTAAATAATGCTGGTTCATTTGAATCCCGTCAGGCTGAGAGTGCTGAATTAGAAACAAATAACGAGTAATTGATAAGGTAGTTCGATAATGGCAAAGAAAAAATTCGCAAAACTAAAAATTAGTTCACGTCTTTTGCGCAAAAAGGCACGTCGCCTTTCATTTGTTCCCAAAAAACATTGCCGCTTTTGCGGAAGCGATGAGCAATCAGTGATGCTTGATTACAAAAACTCGCCGCTTTTGAGAGGTTTTTTAACCGAGCGTGGTAAGATTTTACCATCGCGTATCTCAGGAACCTGCGCGCGTCATCAACGAGAGCTTTCATCAAATATTAAAAAATCTCGTGTCATGGCGCTCATTCCGTATTGCGCAGCTGACTTTTAAAAGTCAGTACCAGTACATGCAATAACTAGTTTGAAAAGCGGTTCAACCCAACAGGTTGGCCGCTTACTTTTTTTCTGCCCAGCTATGAAGTGCAATAACAACGTCATCAGGTAGCGCAGAAAATACGCTCCACAAGTATGAGTCTTTCAAAAATTCCGGCTCTTTTTTTTCGGCTGTAATTAATTTATAAAGTGTCATTACCACAATTTCGGCCAGAGATAATGATGATTCCTGCAGGAAATAGTTTTCAAAGGCAGTATCGTAAAGGTAGATATTTTTAGTTGATGAGGCAAGAAGGGTATTATCTGCTGCGAACTGAAGAAAATTAATTTTTTCCGGCAATAATTCAAAAGTCATTATAAGTTTTTTCGCTTGAGTAGAATACAGCTCAAGTTGGCCGTTGCTATAGCCAATTGCCAGAAGTGAGGCCTCTTGATTGAGGGCAAGGCTGCTAATCAGATTCAATTTCTTTCGGGACAATAGCAAGGGATCTATTTTTTCCGTAGCAATAGAGTACAGAATTAATTCATCATTTGAGATAAATGCGAGCATCTGTTGAGCTTGACTGAAAGCTGTAGATGGGTTGCCTAAAGATAAGGTAAATTTTTCAATAAAGTTATGAGTTGAAAGCTGCTTTTTTTGGCTATTTCCCGTAACATAGCTTGTTAAAACAAAATGAGACGTTTCAGTCAGACGTTGAAGATAAAGTGCTGAAAAACTAGATGTATTTTGTATAAATGAAAGCTGAGCAAAATAGATATTTTCCAGATCGCGATAAAAATATGAATCTCCCCATGGCGTGAGCTGCTTAACTTGAGGTAGTCCATCGGTCAGCTGAGCAAAAATAATCGGCGCTTTTGGCCCGGTTGCGATTACATGCTTATTGCCATCACTAAATTCGATCTGTGATATGATAAAGTCTACTTTGATAGCATCAATAGATTGTTTTCTTTTCACATTGTAAACGAAAATTTCACCACTTGAAGGCATATACGCTGCGATCAATGATCCATCAGGTGAGACACCAATGGTAAATGCATGTTCGTCAAAAATAGAAATTTGTTCTTTTTTTTCTAAATTGTCGCTATGCCATAGAAGTATTTTTTTGGCTGCTATTCCGGCTATCAATTTTCCATTCTGACTTATACCAACGTTTCTGACTTGCTGAGAAATTTTTCTTTGTTGTGCAATTAAATTCAGCAAGCTGTTGCGTACCGTATTTTGCATTGCTGGCGTAAGAAGTTCTATAATTTCTTTCAGGCTATTTTGATTTTTGTAAAGCTCTTTGAGGGTCTCTTTTTTATGCAATCGTAGGGCGATGGAATTACTGATTGCATTGATCAAGATTGGCATTTCAAAAAAATCTGCTGTTTGACTGAGTGCGGCAAGTTCATTCAATGAAAGAAGTGAAGACAATCTTTCCACGTCATTAAATGCAGGCTTTTGTGTCAGATCTTTTAATTGTTTGGTAGCGACTACAAGTAAATCCCAGTGAGATTTTGTTAGTCCGGGTGTCGGTATTTTGTTTCCAGCCTTGCGTTCTATATTCTGATCAGCAAGATAGTTTTTGAGTGTTTGGGAAGCATCAAAAATTGAATTATATATTTTTTGTAGATTCTTGTCTGTTGGCCAGGTAATTTCAAAAATTGTTTCCTCGATATCCATCGGTTTTTGCGCAGCTGCTGCGCCTTCTAGGGCTTCAATATCCAGGAATCTGATAAGCGAGAAGAGATTTTCTTGATCATCGACTGAATGGTTTTTTTTAAAATTGTCCAGAAGTTTTTTGGCTTTTTTCGGATCGTTTAGTGACGGTAAAATTGTATTAATTAAAAATAAAAATATGTCTCTATCTATTGCTGGTAAGTTGATAAGCGAAGACTGATTGTGTAGATCGTCGCGTACGGTTTGTGAGTAATTCGAAAGAAGCTTAATTTGATCTGCAGTAAGCGTTACTATTTGCTGATTTTTTAGCGTAACTTGCAAAGCATTACATGAAGAAAAGTTAATTAAAAAAGCGACTATCATGAAAATATGAATCATTACTACTCCCGTTTGGTAGACATATGACTCTATTTTATATGCTATAAATTCTATTATGCAATAATATTATAGCTAGCTGTTAATACTAAACAGGTCTTTTTCGGTCTTTATGAGCCCATCCTTTAAGAGAGCGGCAAGTTGGCGCTCAATGCGTGCTGGCTCTTGATTAATCAGCTGTAAAAATTCGTTGATAGAGAGATGTTTTTTTTCAAGCAGATGATGGAGAATAAGGCCACGAATTTGGCGGTCAGACCCTTCAAAACTGCTTTGTTTTGCATGATGCTTACTTTTTCGAGAGGGATTACCAAAGTTTTTTTTGAGCATGGCCCCGTAATCCATTAAAGCGTAATACCAATGGCGCGGATTTTCTTGAGATACCGTTTGTGCAACCAAGGGTCGAATTTCGTTATCATGCACTTTTGATGAGCTTTGAAAGAAAAAATGGATAAAAACCGCTCGAATATTCGTCTCAATAAAAACGGTCGACTTATTAAAAGCAAATGCGCATATTGATGAGGCCGTTGCAGCTCCGATGCCTGGTAGCAGGTCTATTAAGAGTGGATCATCAGGTAAAATGCCATTGTATTGATTTACCACTATCTGTGCAGCACGTTGCAGGTTAAGTGCGCGTCGGTTATACCCAAGCCCTTTCCAGTAGCTCAGTACATGTTCAAAGGGGGCTTGCGCCAACGCCTCAAAAGTAGGAAAAGCCGCAATAAAAGCTTCGTATTTAGGAGCGACGCGAAATGTTTGCGTCTGCTGCAGCATTACTTCAGATACAAAAATATGATACGGATCTGTGGTTTGGCGCCACGTAAACTGGCGGCTATGTTCTTTATAATGCTTCCAGATGGTGGATCTGAAAAAGCTTAGCTTGTCAGAATCTGATAACCGATTAAAGTAGGTTAAAGTGTTAACGATTGGTTCTGTTGCGGGCATAGATTAGTTGATTTTGGTGAGCATTTTTTCCACGATGAAGCGTAGCTTAAGTGAAAAAATGTCTTTTTTGAACTGCGTTATTTTATGCGTGGTTTCAGCAATCTTTTTTGGGTGCCGTAAGTAATCAGTGACGACGGATGATAGATGCGATAGTTTTCGTACGGGTCGTCCAAAGCCATGGTTTTTAATGAAGTTAATATTAAAATCTTCCCACAGAAGGCTTTTTGATGTGCAATCAAGCACTATAGGTTTATGCATGTAAAGTGCCTCGCAGACGCTGACCGATCCGGCTTTGGTGATGCACAAATCTGAAACTGCCATTAAATCGGCTATCCGATCAGTAAATCCAATAATGGTTGTGGTTACTTGCGGCATCGGTTTGATAGCGGCCAATTTTTTACGTAATCCTTCATTTTTCCCTAGGCAGATGATCAAGTGAAAGGATTCATTCAATTGGCTGAGCTCGCGGACAAAGTTATAAATGACTTGTGAACCCATAGCCCCCATCAGCATGAAAACTACTGGTTTTTCGTCAGGGAGTCCAAACTCTTTTTTGATGCGTTCCGTATCTTTTTGCTCAAAAAAACTCTTTTTTAAGGGAAATCCGGTAATGCCTACTTGATGAGCATATAGATGTGCTTTGTCGGCAATTTTTAAAAGAGCAGGATCATTAAATGCAAG
>JAGVKP010000023.1 GCA_020050475.1 Candidatus Babeliales bacterium | reverse complement strand
CGTCCTGAGACCATTCATGCTGGCGGGCAAAAGCATGCCACTATTTTTTATGAACTTGAGCAGGATCGTTCGTCATACGATCAGCAGGTGCTTGCAACCGGGCAAAGTATTGGTAGTGCTATTGCTTCAGGTCCAGTGCGGTTTATTGAATCGATTGCGCGCGTTACTGAGTTTAAAAAGGGTGATATTTTAGTTACTCGTATGACCGATCCTGACTGGGTACCACTCATGAAGCAGGCTGGCGGTTTAATTACGCAAAAAGGTGGGCGCACCAGCCATGCGGCAATTGTCAGTCGAGAGCTAGGCTTGCCGGCAATTGTAGGGGTCGGTGATGCCGTTACTGAGGTAATGAAACAGGCAGAAGTTACGCTTGATTGCTCACAAGGGGCTACCGGATTTGTATTTACCGGTAAGCTTCCATTTAAAAAAATAACCGTTGAGCGTGAACGGTTGGTAAAGCCCCCGGTTGAGCTGTACATCAACTGCGCTGAGCCGACGCGTGCATTTTCTCTTTCGTTTTTGCCGGTCGATGGCGTTGGTCTTGCGCGCATTGAATTCATTGTTTCCAATACTATTAAAGTCCATCCGATGGTGGCAGTGAGGCCCGAGGCGATTGCCGATGCGCATCTTCGTAAAGAAATTGAGCTACTTTGTGCAGGGTATGCGGATGTTCGCAGCTTTTTTATCGACACCTTGGCGCAGGGTGTGGCGACCATTGCTGCCGCCTTTTACCCAAAACCGGTGATTGTACGATTTTCTGATTTTAAATCGAATGAGTATCGTAATTTAATCGGGGGTACATTTTTTGAGCCGATTGAACAAAATCCGATGCTTGGCTTGCGCGGGGCTTCCCGGTATTACAGTGATTTTTATCAAGAAGCGTTCAAGCTTGAATGTCTTGCTATGAAAAAAGCGCGTGATGAAATGGGGCTGACCAATATTATTCTGATGGTGCCGTTTGTTCGTACGGTTCATGAAGCGCAGATGGTTAAAAAAATTTTGGCTGCAAATGATCTGCAATCAGAGCGCGATGGCTTGAAACTTTTTATGATGGCTGAGGTGCCCTCAAATGCCCTATTGATAGAAAAATTTTGCCCCTATTTTGACGGATTTTCTATCGGATCAAATGATCTTACCCAGATGACACTTGCGGTTGACCGCGATTCGGAACTGCTGACGTCGCTTTTTGATGAGCGGGATGAAGCGGTCAAAAAAATGATGCTGATGATCATTGATGGTGCCAAAAAAAGTGGAAAGTATACCGGCATTTGTGGTCAAGCGCCATCAGATTACCCAGAAATTGCCGATCTTTTGATTGAAAGGGGCATTGGCTCTATTTCACTTAATCCGGATCGGATTATACCGTTTTTGTCTCGCTATTCAGCGTCGACTAAAAAGGGCTGAATTCGTGATCGATCGACATTAAAATGCAAGCAGCGTTCGCATCGGTTTCGTTTGTATGAATGGGCATACCGCTCGCAGGGGCAGTCGCAATCGCCGACATAATAATATTTTTTGTAATCATAACCGTCGCACGTATCGCCATGTTTGCTGTTATCCATGCAGTTTTCACTAGCATCTGCAGCAAAAAGAGTGATGCCCAGGAGAATACCTATCGTATATGTTTTGTTCATATGTAACCTCGCCCATTTTTACTTTTATTTTATAATAATAAATTTCTAATGAGCAATAATATTTAAAAGGGGTGTAAGTCTGGATTGCGCATAAATTTTTTGAGTAAGGTAATAAAAAAGCGAGGATTACCATGAAAAAAGTAGTTGCATGTACCATAGTGGCTATCATAGCAGTCGGTTTGCGCGCGGTGGATTATGAATCAGTCGAGATCAATTTGCAGATTGTCGGATCAGAAATCGAAGGGCTCACGCGGGAGCTTCAAAAATTATCCAAAGGGGCGGTACCGCCGGCGCCAATTGCCGTCGATCCCCAAATAAAGGCCGGAAATGCGGCATTGATACCAATACAAAATTCTCTTTATCAGCTACCGAGAGAAAATATTTACCAATTGCGGGTGTTTGCACAAGTTGATGGCGCTAGTTGCGGTTATCATGCGCTTAAAAATGGCATTCTTATTTTGAACGCATTTATTGCAGGAGATAATGTAACTGAGCGTGATCGTTATCTTGCACAGCTGGCTGACGAAGTGCTTTATCAAAGTTGGTTAGATAAATGGTCTGTGCTTATAAGAGAAAAACGAAAATCAGATGATGGCCAATGGCTGCATGGCTATGAAATTGAGGGTCTTATTGAAAGTAAGGTGCCCGAAAAATTGGAGCATCGTCCGCAATTTATCACGGTGATTGATAACCCTGATTGGTTGACCAAAAGTGAACCAGGAGAGGCATCCGGATTGCTGGAGAAGATTATTACGGTTATTAAATCGTATCAAAATAATCCAAATTTCCGTCACAGCTTTTTATTGGCTAACTCACGTGAATATCAAGATCAAAAGGGATTTGTCCGGGGAACCTGGACGCATTGGATTGCGGTCGGAGTACAAAAAGTAAATGGTAAGCCGCAATATATCATCCTTGATTCGGCAAATGCAAATCGAACGAGCTCTGAGCATGTCAGTGAGCTTATCAAGACACTTGAAAATGCTGATCTTGATAATCTTGAAATCAAAATTTCCCCAATTGACAGTTCTTTAGGGACGATCGCTACGGTGCTTGATAAAATTGGTACCGAAGGATTTGATCCGGACAAAGTATACGCGACCGTTGTTGAGCGAGTTAATAAAATTATTCAACTCGCCAAAGAAAAAAAATGGCAGTCAAAAGCTGCATTTGCACCGTACAAACAAAAGCTCAAAGAGTTCGTGGGTCAGCTGGAAAACCTGGTAATTAGAGTCTATGGGGAATTTGCAACTAATCCCGAGAAAAAAATCAAAGACCTGCAGGATCTTATGAAACAGATCGATGCATTAAAGTAAGTGCTCGACGATCTTTGAACGATTATACGTAAACAGTTCAAGTGTCTCGCGATCTTCAATAAATTTCATAATATG
>JAGVKP010000097.1 GCA_020050475.1 Candidatus Babeliales bacterium | reverse complement strand
GCACGATACTGTGCGTAAAGATTAGTGCCAGTTGCCGTTGCCTTTTTGATGCCATCGGGGGTCAAAAGCCACGCCGCTTGCTTGCGGCACTCCTGCCCGACGTGCTTGAGTCCGTGAACGACATTGCTGACCGTCAGATTTTTGTAATCAACCTGTTTGAGTTGCCCGTACGCCATGCCGCCAAGATCGGCTGCAATGCTCGCTGCTTGAAACGTTAAAAATGCTTTACTGGCAAACACGTTTGCAGCTGCCACAATTAAAAAAGTCCCGGGATGATCTTTGATATGCGTTGCAGCATTGCCAAGCCCTTGCTGCACCCCAGCACCAACTGCTTTCACGTAAATGATCGCCTGCTTGCAGATATAAGCGACACCCCAAGCCTGGCTAATATTGCCATGCCGCACCTGCTCGATACCTACATTCGTAAGTTTTGCCACATCGTTATGGATCGGAATCGTTTTTTTATAAAGCAATCGTGCATCAAGAATGCCGAGAGTATTCAGATGATCGACAATCTGTCCGTGCGCTTGCTGCTGTAACTGATCACCAATTAATACGCAGTACTGCGGGATGCTAATATTATTGCGGGTCAGCAGTGCGCGGCTATCGCGATTAACTTCATACGTCTGCCGCGCAACTAATGCGCCCTCTTTTTTTACTTCATTAATCACTGCCTTAGCGCTCGGAGTTGCAGCGCAGTTTGCAGCAAGCTCCTTGAGTTTGAATTCATCCGGCGGGTTGGGGTACGCTTCTTGCTGCAAGATTGCCGGATAGTTGTGCAACAGTTCATGCATCGCTTGCGCGGCATCAGTTGAAACCTGTTCACCTTGCAATTGATCACTAATGGTACCCAAGACATTCGTCGCCAGCTGTTTTGCCTCAGCCGGCGCATTACTCGAGCGAACTGCCAAGCAGTAGTTCGTTGCGCGGCGCAGCTCCGGATGCATTTTGAGATCTTTTTGATCCAGATTAAAGTAATTAACTGCCGGATCGCGTGCAAAATCTTTCAATATTCCTGCACGGGTGAAAAAAGCTTCATCGACGGCACTGCTTTGATCAGCTTTACCGACAAACGTATCAACCCCTGAGGCGATATTGGTTACCAGTACGCACTGTGATTCAACCAAATCTTCGATGGCCGATCGTACGTCCGTTGGTACATGATCTCTGCGCAATCCATACTGATTATACAGTTGCTGACGCACCTGGTCGCGCTGCTCCAAATGAGCGCACAGTTTTTCGCGCTGCAATTCATTTGTTTTGACAAACTCCTTCTGACCAACAGTGAGCTGTTGCCAATCGCGATCTGCTTCGTATGATTTTTTGACACCGTATTCATTGCAATGCTCGCGTTGCCAGGAGTCGTACACCTGCTGAAAATATTTTTTACCAACGGCACCTGCTTGCTGTGCATAGGCGCGAGCTTCTTTCATATCACCGTTGGCAACCGCTTTGATGCATGATGAAAGTGCCTGCAGCTGCGGGTGCGCTTGCAGTTCAGCCAGCGACCGCTGGCTCGTGCAGCGGCGGAAAAGCTGCTGCCCCTTAACAAAGCCCACGCGCAAACCATGCACGGCTTTTCCCATTCGTGAGGTCTGATGATAATCAATAATCGAACGGCTTGATGCATCGCCAAGTAGGCTCTGCGCTGCTAAATACGTATCATGATCAAGATGCGAGCGCAAAAAAGGATCAAGCGCCATGCCAAGCTGCTCACTGGGCGCGAGTGTTAGATCGTTGTGTTTATCAAAAAAACTGTTGGCTACGGTGACTTGCAGATCCTGGATCTCCGCGCGATACGGTTCACGCATCATAGATGCATCAAACTGCACCAACTGCTTACGTGCTTCAATAGCTTGGCGAGTTTCACCTTGGGAATTTACGCATAAGCTGAAAAAGTCGGCCACTCCCGGATCAAGCGCCCGTAACTGATGATCGACGCAGGATCTGCTAATACCCTGATACGCATCCGTAGCAAGTGGCGTTAATAAAAGGCGCATGCCTTCTTTAATGAGAACTGCTGCCGCAACCGGCGCGATACCAAACTGGAGGCGGCTATCTATTGCGCTCAATTTTGCTAAAAAAGATTCCGATCGATGACGAAAAAGCGGCGCATCATACGCTTGAATTTTGCTCACAACCAGCATCAAAAAAATGAAAAAAGAGTGTTTCATATGACTAGCTTGCAATTACGGTCATCTTGTATTACAAAATTGCTCGTCCTACCGTAATAGTGACCGCTTGATCCAGTGAAAGTACTTTTTTCACCGCTTTCTTGACCTGGTCAAGCGATAAGCTCTTAAGGCGCTCGCCACGGATCACGTAATAGTCCCACGGTAGATTATATTTTGTCAAAAATGCCCACGTAGATATACGCGCTGCGTTTGATTGGTAAAGATCTCGTGCTTTTACGTTGATTGCACGGCGCGCGCTTTCAAGGTCCTGTTGGGTAATACTTTCAATCCCGTCATTGATTACGTGACGAATAATGGTTTTGGCCTCGTATATACGGTCATGCGAGACCTGGGTGATCACCTGCCAGAACCCGGGGTAGTTGTCAGTATTTCCTATGAGCGTGCCGTTTATTGAATAGAAAGCACCAGTTTGCTCCCGAAGTTTGAAAAGCTGTGAGTGCATTCCCTTGCCGAAAATCTGTTCATAAAGCAAAAGAGCTTCAAAATCATCATCAGTCCGTTTTACTGACCGTCCAGCAAAGCAAAGAACTGTTTGGTCTCTTTCCATGGAAAGATGAATGGTCGGGCTGGCGACGGGACGCACGTGCCCTTCGGGATCAAGTTGGCGTTCACCTTGTTGCCAATCACCAAAAAAATCGGTCATCATTTTCTCAACCGAAAAAGCTGATAGATCGCCGGATATAAAAAGCGCTGCTCCATTAGCAATAAAATGGCGGGCATGAAAATCGATTAAATCTTGGCGCGTAATAGATCCGATGCTTGCAGGTGTTCCCAAAAGATTTCGCTGCTTCGGGTGACCGGCAAAAAGGATGTCTGCGGCTATCTGATGTGCTTGCGCTATCGGATTTTGCATGAATTTTTGGTAATGCTGCATGCACCAAAAGCGGACTTTTTCAAGTTCCTCAGCGGCAAATGAAGGACTTTTTACCAACTCGCTCAAAAGTTCAAAACCTTGTTGTGCATTCTGGGCCAAAAGATCCATACTGAGTTGCCCTGGCGCTACTTTGATATCTATCGCGTGCGATTCACAAAGTGAAGCAAACTCATGCCCAGAAAATTTTCTGGTCCCACCTTCTTTGAGCATCATGCACATCATATTATAAAGACCAGGCTTTTCGGGGCAATCGTGGTAGGCATTGGCGCTCAGCGTGAGCAAAGCTGAGATTTTCGGTATTGTTGCATCGTGATGAAAAAAAACGCGTAGCCCGTTAGCAAGCTCGCATTGTTCCGGGATTGCTATTGCAAGCTTTTGTAATACAGCGGGTTGTACATTTTTGGCCCATTGTATCGGTTGGATGTCGGAGGTTCGAACTTTTTTTTCTAATATCTGTGTATCAAGATCATCGGATCTTTTTTGCCACTTTTGAGCAAACGGTTTTTCCTCATCACTGATCGGTAATAAAATGCCTTCGTGCATTAAAGCAGGGCGCAAATAGTGCGCCGCGTAATTTTTTACATGGTCTGAAAGATCTTCGTGATTACCCAGATGGTCTTTAAAGAAATATTCTTCGTCTTGAAACGCCAAGAAACTTTCTGCGATTAATGACGCTTGTTCATCATTGTGTATCTGTAGATCATAAAGTACCGATTTGAGATGCGTCTGTGCGCGAAGAAATTCTTCATGCGTAATTCCGTCATGCGCAAGCGCTACGAGACTATTTTGAATGAGTTGTTCAACTGCAGGAATATCTGCTTCATCTTTGAGTGCGCCGTGTATCAAAAAAAGATCCCGATCAAAAAGACCAAGTGCGCTGCTGTTGATCGACGTTGCAATTTTAAGATCATCAACGAGTAGCGAGTGAAGACGCGATAATTTTCCATTCGTTAAAAGATGGCTAATGGCATCAGTAAGATGATGCTTTTTATCTTTGAGTCCCGGTATGATCCACGCCAAAACGAGATAGGGGTACGGTGTATCGCGATATAAAACGACTTGATGCGCTTCCTGTTCATCGCTGATAATCACCCTACTTTCGGGTGCATGCGCATCTTGAGGATTTTTTATAGGCCCAAAGCAGCGTGCAGCCTCATCGAAAATCTCTTCAGGTAAAACATTACCAACAACAATCAGCGTCGCTCGTGCCGGGAAATAATGCTTTTTATAAAAATTGAGAAGATTTTCTCGTGAGAGATTCCACAGATCATGTTTGTAGCCGATAATAGGATAGTGATACGGATGATCGGGGAAAATTGCCGTGATCATTTTTTGAATTAATGTGCGCTGATAATCGTCGCGATTTTTTTTCATCTCTTGAATAACTGCTTTGAGTTCAGCATTCAAAATATCCGCATCAAATCGACAATTTTCCATGCAGTCGGCTAGAATAGCAAAAGCCTCTTTATAATTTTCAGGCGGTAAGCTAAAAAAGTAATGCGTCATGTCAAAACTGGTCGCGGCATTTGAATCACCAGAATAAAGATGGGTAAGTGCAGCAATATCTGATTCAGAAAGTTTATCGGTACCTTTAAAAATCATATGTTCGATAAAATGAGCAAGCCCTTTTTCTCCTGAGCGCTCATCTTTTGAGCCGACATTATATGCAATATTGCATGAGACGTTTTGCTGTCCTGGCACGGGGCAGACAAGAATTGTTAATCCATTTTCAAGTACGTGCTTAAAGACTCTTTTTTCATTCGCTTGAACACCAAGCGTGAATAGTGCTCCTAAGAGCAAGCTTGTGCGCTTCATTAATATCCCGATTTTTGTGTGGCTATTTTTTTGTTATCACAATCTGTCCATCATTGGTGCGAGTGAGTACATATTCACCAGGCTGAATAATTTGCTTCAGATCTGCTGATGAGATGCAATCTTCAGCATCTTTTTCAGTAAGATGGTGGGGTGCCGTTTCAATTTTAAGAAGCTTGATAAAAAGCTCGATTTTTTCTCCCCAGATTGACGTAGTCCGAACGTTACCATCGGTATCTTTTTCTTGATAGCCAATCCCAGATGTTATGATCACTGTCTGCTCAGGCATAGCTGCCGATAATCTTTTGCTAACAATATTTTGGATACGTTTATTGCGATTATCGATATCGCCGTCAATTTTTGAAACGATTGCAAAGAGAGCTAAAGCATCGATTTTGTTGGTAATTAAAATGTTGCCGCGTGGAAGAAAATGTTGCTCTGTATTAGTTCCTAATGTGGTTCCATACAAACTTAGAGCTACCAACAGTACATATTTCATTAGATTCTCCTTGGTTATATTCGGCCTATCTTAATGGTTATTAACTGATTCGGCACCAGGTTTTTTTTCACCGCCTCTTTTATTTCTGGAATGCCAACTTTCAAAAGTTGTTCTGGGCGTTTGTCAAAATAGTCTGCCGGTAGTTTGAAGCGTTCGAGCAGCATAAAGGTCGCGGCTATTTGGCGGTTTGATTCAAAGTTATCAACCATGGCATTAATTAATCCATTTTGAGCCTGTGCAACCTCTTCCGGCTCTATACTATCGGCTGCATGGGCGATTGTTTCTAAAATGGCAGATTCCGCTTCTTTTAAGCGATCAAGCGAAACAATTGTTTTTACAAATACCATGCCCGGTTGTTCATCAGCATGATGAAGTAACGATCCGCCAATAGTATAAAAAAGACCTGATTGTTCACGAAGTTGAAAAAGGCGCGAACTCATGGCACCAAGGACACCACCGGTAAAAATCTGATCAAAAAGAAGTAGCTTATCAAAAAGTGGGTTATCGCGCGCAATAGAAAGCCCTGCAAAGCAGAGTACTATTTGGTCGCGATTTATTTTGTGAATGAGCTGTTTTTTGATTGGTGCTGCAAGCGAGGGGAAAGAGATTGACGGCAGCTGAGGCCCTTGCCATTTACCAAGATTTTTTTCTAAAAGTGGCAGAAGATCTTCTTTGGTAATATCGCCAACCACTGCCAATATTGCCTCGTGTGGCGTGATAAATCGTTTATAAGCATCAAGAAGATCGGTGCGCGTTAATGCAGCGACCGATTTTAAACTGCCAGCATTATTTTTGTGATATGGATGGTGACCATAAATCTGCTCGCGAGCCAATTGAATAGCAAATTCGCTTGGGGTATCCCAATAATCTTTAATGTCGGAAATAATCTGTGTGCGTACTTTTTCGACTGCATTTTCTTCAAAAGCGGCCTGGGTTAAAAGCTCAGCAAAAAGTTCGCATGCCGGTTTTATATCACTACTGAGTGCATTGAGCGTGATGTACCCCGGTGAGCAACTGACCGTCATCCCGTATGATTCCAGTACACGAGAGTATTCTGAGCCGGGATGATTCTTGGTGCCTTCATCTAAAAGCGAGCTCATAAAATTATTGAGGCCTTCCTTGCTTTCAGGATCGTAATAATTTTTTGCCTTGAGCATTAAGACAAAATCGATCGTCGCAATATTTGGGTTATGGTAGTAAAGAACCGTTAGCCCATTTGAAAGCATTATTTTTTCGGCACGCGGGAAGGTGAATTTTGATGGTTGTTGGACGGCGATAGTATGAACTTGGGCTCCTTGCTCGACCGGCAAGTCGCGCTTGATACCTTTCAGTATTCGTTCGTCTTCCTGATCAGAAACTGTTTGAAGATCGAGCCAGACTTGCGCATCCTGACTTTCAATTGGCAAAATGGTGCCTTTATGCATACCGGATGGGCGTAAATGCTGCGCAATGATCTTTTGGATTGAAGAAGTTAATTGTTCTTTGGGGTAATCTAGATAGGTAAAAAGAAACTGATCATCACCGGTTGCTAAGTATGATTGGCCGATCACATATGCCTGTTTTTGATTCGATTCAAGGACGCTTAAATACTCCATTTTAGATTTTGCTATTGCTCTCTGAAGCTCTTCGTCTGACGGGCCATTATTTTTTAATGCGGCGATCGTTTCATGAAT
>JAGVKP010000010.1 GCA_020050475.1 Candidatus Babeliales bacterium | reverse complement strand
TACCGCCGTTGTTTTTGTAAGCCAGGTTGCGCACGCATCTCCTGATATTGATGATGCATGTGAAATTGCTCAAAAAGTAGTTGAGACTGCTCGATTAAGAACTCAAGAGGTGCTGGAATCTGCACAACAAGTGATCAGTAATTCTGCGCCAGTTACGCAAGCGGTGGTAGAACAAGCCGCACCGGTCAAAACGGCGAGCCAAGAAAGTGTTGTTGTCGCTGCATCATTACTTACCAAGGTGACTGATGCTGCTTCACATGCAAAAGAGAGCATCAAATCTTTCTTTGGTCGTTTTTCAAGCGACAAGGAATTCAGCTTTGCGAATGCAAAAGCATACATTGTAAAACAGGGCGGATCAGTTGTTGAATACGCAAAAGATCATCCGTACTATGTAGCGGGTGTTGCCGCTGTGGTAACGGTCGGCGGTTTTAGTTTTTATCTTTATAAAAACGGCTATTTCCAGCCGGTTACGCGCGCTGCACAAAAAAGCTTAGCTGTCGTCTGCGGATTTAAAAAGACGTTGGCTTTTGCGGGAGTGGCGGCAGTTGCTGGAGTCGCTGGTGCCGTTGCGTATAAATATGGGTATATTACTGATGCCGATATTTCAAAAGCGCAAAAAGCGTTGGTAAAGCAATCTGCAGCGATACAAGAAAATGCAAAAGCGTGTGGGACCTATGTCGCAGGTAAAGCTGATGCACTCAAAGAAACGGTTAAGGGATATTTCAATCGCGCAAAAGCGATGGTTGCTTAAAAAGTAAATAAAGAGTTGTAAGCTATTTCGGGCCGGAAAAAACCGGCCCTTTTTTATTTTTTCAAAAATGAAACGAGGTCGCGCTGAACTACTTTTTCCTCAATGCCGGTCATCATCGTTTTGACTGATACGGTCCCCGCTTCAACCTCATCCGGTCCAATAATAATGGCATACTGCGCACCGATTTTATTTGCTTTGCGCATCATACTTTTTATTGAATCACCATCAACAATAAGTTCAACCGTGAGCCCTGCATCAAATAAAAGATCAGCGATCAGCAGAGCAAGATGATGTTGCGCGCTGCTTAACGGAATGATGGCATGAATTGCTGCTGGTTGTGGTAATGCAAGTTTTGCGCGGAGCGGTTCAAGCATGAGCGCTACGCGATCGATGCCAATTGCCGCGCCGAATGATGGGTAATCTGTCTTGCTACCAAGCATTGTGGCTAGTGCATTATAGCGACCGCCAGAACAGAATGCATTTTGCGAACCGAGCGCGGAGCTGACAAATTCAAAAACGGTTTTATCATAATAATCAAGCCCGCGCACGAGCGATGGGGTGTGCGTATAGCTGACTGCCAATATCTCAAGCTGTACTTTGAGCTCGTGCCATTCTTTTTCGCAGCTGACACATAGGTGATCAGTAATGTACGGTGCCGTCTGATACAATGATTTACACTGCTCGTTTTTACAATCAAAAATCCGCATGACATTTTTTTCTTTGCGCACTTTGCAGGTTGCGCACAGAGTGTCAAAATGCATATCCAAAAATGCATTAAGCTTCGGTCTCAATTGCGCGCGATCATCGGCGCACCCGAGAAAATTAATTAAAAGTGCGTATGAATCTAATTTGAACTGCTGCGAAAAAAGCTGCTCAAAAAGAGCGAGCGTAAATGCATCATGCGCGATTGATTCAGCGCCGATCAGTTCAAGATTAAATTGATGAAATTCGCGAAATCGTCCCTTTTGCGGGCGCTCGTGCCGAAACATCGGTCCATGCACAAATACTTTCCACGGCAAACTTTGCTGACCCGCGGCTAAAAATGCACGCATTACTGAGGCAGTCGCTTCGGGGCGCAAGCAGATGCTATCAGATTCATCATGCGATGCGATGGTGAACATCTCTTTGCTGACCACATCAGTATGCAAACCCAATGATCTTTTGAAAAGTTCAGTCGGTTCTAAAACCGGCGTCTTTATTTCTGAAAAATTCGCGCGCTTGAAATGATGAGCGGCTGTTGCAATCACAAAATTGAAAAGCGACGTATCTAACCAGTCATGGGTGCCGCGTACCGGGCCAATCATAAACAATCCTTTTGAGCATAAAAGTAATGATTCAATTTCATCTCAGGCACGAATATTCTAGCATGAAATATCTGAAAAAAGGAGGGAGCAAGGCGATCTGATTTTAGGAAGCCCAAAAAAAATAGTTGACTTATTTTTACAGATAATGGTAGAAAGAAGTCAAGTGTTTTGAATTGTAACCGTTGAAAAAAATTGGCAAGGAGGTGCGACAACAAAAAGATTGACGTGCGTGTTGCAAAAATGTTAGAACTCAAACACGTGTAAGGTAGAGTGTAAAGATGTCTCATTATTTCAAAAAAGGAGTGTCCATGAGAAAACAGTTTCTCATTCCTCTCTTATTGCTTGGCCTAGCAGCTTCAGTACGTGCTGATGTTTCTGGCCATACCTTTTTCTCAGTCCGTCCTGTCTTTCAAACCACCTTTCCTGAAAAAGTAACTCTTTTCAGAAACGATCGTGCAAAAGCACGTGAAGATGGCTGGATGGGGGCTATGCAAGCCGTTGTGTTTGGTGGCCGTTCAACCAAATCAAGAGATTTAGCTAAGTTCTTCCTTCCTTTTGGCAAAGATAGTTTAATTTTTGCTGAGCTTGCTGCTCCTGGTGTTGGTGCTCCGCCTGCAGGTAATCCTTATGGCCGTGACGTAGTTGCTGAAAACTTCAACATTGCAACTGCTTCTGATTCATTCAAAAGTCAAGTTTCATTCCGCCCACGTCAAACATTCGTCGGTGCTGGATTTGACTGGATTCAGTATATCGGTTGGGGCTGCGAACCGTGCGACAAACGCTGGTGGTTTGAAGTTTCATTCCCGGTGGTTAACGTCAAGAACGATATGCGTTTGACGGAAACGATCTTAAACCAAGGTACACCTTTTTCAGTGAACGCAGGTAACTTGAATACATCGGTTGCTGAAGCTTTCACGGGCGTTAAAGGGTTAGCAATCGGTACGGGTAACGCCGTAACTGGTTCTGGCTGGCAATTTGGTAAGATCGATGGCTCACGCAATAGAACTGGCGTAGCTGATGTCGAACTCAAATTGGGTTACGACTGGATCTGCTGCGATGACTATCATGCGTACAGCTATGTCGGTTTGGTAGTACCTACGGGTAACAAGCCAAAAGGCGAATATGTATTTGAACCAATCGTTGGTAACAACCGTCACTTTGGTGTAATGTGGGGAACTGCATTTGGCTTTGAGTGGTGGCGCAGCTGCGATGGCGATAAAGCATTGAACTGGGAATTTGAGCTCAATGGTCGCTATCTTTTCCGCAATACCCAGACCCGTTCATTCGATCTTTATAACAAGCAGTGGAGCCGTTACCAAGTAGTATACCGCAACTTTGCTGACGCGGCGTCACAAGCTGCATTTGAAGGTATTAACGTATTCACGCAACGTGTTCGCGTTAAACCTCGCTTCTCTATGGATTTGAATAGCGGATTTGTCTTCACCGCATGTCGCTTTGAAGGTGAACTTGGCTTCAACTTCTGGGCTCGCCAAGGTGAAACAGCTAAGCTTAAAGATCCATTCCCAACCACGATTTCATTGGCAGCTATTCCATTAGCAGCAGCAACCATCAGCCGTGCTATCACGATTCGTGAACAGTTCACTGGTGCATTGCCAGCGGTTGTTGTAGCAGCAGAATATGCTACGAATGCGATCCAAGAGCAAGATATCAACTTTGAATCAGTTGCTCACCCATGCGCTATCTCTCATACCGCATACGGCTCAATGGGCTATACCTTTGACTGGTGCTGGCCAATATTTGTTGGCGTTGGTGGTTCATATGAATTCTCAGCATTGAATACGGCATTGAACCGCTGGATGGTATGGGGCAAAATCGGCGTATCAATCTAAGTTAAGGGGAACTCATGAAAAAATCTCTCAACTTAGTTGCATGTAGCTTAGTACTATTCGTATCACCTGCGGCTTTTGCCGCAGGTTTTACGGGTGTCGCTAACGCGCGTGCCGTAATGCAAGATGCATTGAGATCAAGCAACCTTCGTCAGCTACAAGCAGCTGCGGCCATATATAATGAAACTGAAGATATGCTTACATCTGAAGTTAAGAGTGATGTTTCAATTGCTCGCGTCGTCTTGACTCCAGAGATCAGATCGTTGGGAAAAAGACTTAGCGCGACAATCGCTGACTTGTCGAGTGCAGGTGGCGATGAAACACGAAAAGTCGTAGTCTCTTTGCAAGAAGAAATTGAGCGCCTGAGAAAAGAGCTTGCAGAACGCCCCGTTGGCGAAGAGCCTATGAAGCCCGATCGTCCAGTGACCTTTGAAATGATCGAAGAAATAGCTGGTAAAGTTGGTACTACCATCACGGATATTCGTGAAGCTGGGGCTAAGCTGACTGACCAACAGAAAAAAGACATTAATGACGTAACTGATGTCATTATCTTCAAACCTAAGGCACCAGAAATGAT
>JAGVKP010000095.1 GCA_020050475.1 Candidatus Babeliales bacterium | reverse complement strand
GGATCAAAGGCAATCGTCGCTGTTTCATTTGCCAGACCAGAAGATACGGCAGTCGCAGCCATATACGAAACGCATGAGCGTTGACCAATTTGTACTTGGACATTACTATTTGGCGCTACGACTGATCGTCTGAAAAGAAGCGTCGAAGGTTGCGGAGCCTGCATGGCCACGAAAACGCGTGTGCCGCCCGTTGTTGGCAGTGAACCAAAGGTCACGGTATCATCACCATCAATCGTAAAATTAACATCACCGCCACCAGATACCGTCACCAAAAGATCAAGGAGCGTCGACCCATTGGCCGTACCACGAAAGAGAAGATCATCTTGTAAAACAAAATTTATTTGTCGACCTGGTGCTGCAAAAAGATAGAGCCGCGCTGGGTTGGTCGGAGCTCCATCAGAGCGATTACCCGAACCGGTAATAACTGCATCACCGTTGGTTACCGAAATCGTAATATCACAGGTAATTGCCGATACCGCAATGCCGTTAACCAACGCATTCGTACCGATAACATCGATATTTTGATCAGTGACGCTATTAATAACACCAGGGCTAAAACCACCTGGTCCATCACTTAAATTGTGCCATAGAACGGTCGGCCCACCGCACGACATACCGTGAAGCGGTATGAGGATAGTGGCCAAGCCAAACATTAAAATTATTGAAAAAAACTTAACCGGTTTTTTCATCTCCTCATCCTTTTTTTAAATGCTTCTTTTTTAACTTCTTACTACACGCATTTAGGCGGGCGCAACAAATTAACTCTCTTTGTAAAAGATTATCGCAATTTTGACTTAACCATTTTTTATGAGGAAGTTCAACAATCTACAGTTTGATTTTCATCCACAGTTCATTAAGCTGCGCTTCAGGTAAAACTGACTTGAAAAAATAAAGATGAGAAATAGGCTCAGCATATATTTTTTTAAGTACCGCTGGCGCATCATACAGATCAAGCAATTGTGTCAGATGAGTGGTGGTTGGTACAAAGGTACAATGATTAAAATGGTAATCAATCACCGCCGGCTCAAAAAGAAAATTAATAAATGAATAGATTGCATCATCTTTATCGGTATAAGCCGACATGACTATATTATCAATAACTAAAAAGCTCCCTTCATGCGGCACTACAAAATCAAGCTGCTGATTTTTTTTGAGCATCGCCATGGTAAATGAGCTTGCCATTACCGCCGCTGCCACTTGCCCAGAGCGTAATAGATATTCGGCCCGCATATCGCCATCGACATAGCTTTCAACAAAAGAGCGCTGCGATCGCAAAAGATCTTGGACGAGCTTTTGCTCATCATAGTTTAACTCCTGGACACGGCCAAAAAGATGGAGCGTCGCTAATGCTATACTTTCTCGCGCAGAATTAAGCATAGCGACCGCTGAATTGTCCGGTTTTTCAAAAATCATACGCCACCCTATGCTCTCACCCGGAGCAATAAAATGCTTATGTACCCCAATGCCATAAATCGCCCAATGATACGGAATAGAAAATTGATTATTTGGATCGTAATAAGCACCTAAAAGCTGGGGATTAAGCTGATTGAAAAAATCAAGCCGCGATCTGTCTATTTTTTTGAGTAGCTGATTATCGATTAATCGGCGCATGACATAATCAGAAGGAATAATGATATCAAAACCCTCACCACGACCAGCAAGCATTTTTATAAAAAGCTCTTCATTGTTTTCAAAATAGCGGAGCTTGACCTGTATTCCGGTGCGTTGCTCAAATACTTTAACCTGCTCATTACTAATCAGATCAGTCCAGGTAAAGACAGTAATACTATTTTTTGACCTGAATAGCTTCATCACCACAGGAAAATATAATAAGCTACCCAAGACAAGTACCCAAAAAAAGATCATCGCGAATTTTACAGCGGCTGTTGTTGATTTTTGTATCATGCGAAGATCATTCGTTTAAAAAAGTTTGGTACGCACGGAGCTGAAACTTAAAATCAGAATCAAAAAGCTACTCGCCATAAATAAAAGTGTCGAAAGCGCATTAAGGGTAGGAGAAACACCGGTGCGAATTGTTGCAAAGATGTAGAGTGACAATGTCTGCGCTGCACTACCGGCACAAAAAAATGAAAGTAAAAAATCATCAAGCGAAATAATAAAAACCAATAACCCGGCAGAAAAAATGGTTGGCAAAAGTATTGGGATAATAACTTTTAAAAATGTTTGATGCAGCGTCGCCCCTAAATCTAATGAGGCTTCTATAATCGTCTGGTCAATCTCTTCAGATCGTGCCCACAACAACGGTACGACATACCCTAGCCCTAAAATGGTGTGCCCCACAATGAGCGTTATCAGACCAAGTGGCACGGCAAAAAAAGTAAAAAATGCCAAAAGGCTTACCGACAAAATAATCTCAGGCACCATCAAATTGCCATAATACGTTATGAGAAATTTATGGAGTCGCGCTTGCGTTGAATAAAAAACAAATAAAAGACCCAGCAGCAGACTCAGGAGGGCCGAACCGGTCGCCACGATTATTGAATTTTTAAAGGCGTCCCAAATAACCGGCGATTCAAAAAGTTCGCGATACCATTTAAGCGTCAGTGAATCAAAAGAAAATGATTGCTGCGTACTGCTTACTGAAAAAAGAATCAGTACCAGAATGGGG